>NZ_JBMDIJ010000081.1:0-26052 GCF_057808595.1 Pseudomonas sp. FG98
CTGTGGGAGTCGGCATTGCCGACGATGAGGCCATCCGCCTCGACATCGATCTTGCCGATCACAACCTGAACGTATCGACGACCGCTCGCAGCCTCCCCACCTCGACATCCAATTGCGCACAGGCCTGCAGGGTGGCGACCAGGTTATCGCTGCTCTGTTCGTTCAGACGGCTGATTTCATGCACATCACGGTTGAGTTGCTCCACCGCAGTGGATTGCTGTTCAGTCGCCGCCGCCACGGTAAGGCTCACGTCGTCGATCTGGCCGATACCCGACACCACGGCGCTCAGGCTGCTACCCGCCTCGTTGGCCACCTGCATGCTGCGGCTGCCCATTTCGTGGCTGACCAGCATGGTCTGCGCGGCATGGGTAGCCCCTTGTTGCAGCGCCTCGATGACCACACGGATTTCCTCGGTGGCTTCCTGAGTGTGATGGGCCAGGCTTCTGACTTCGTCTGCGACCACCGCGAAACCACGCCCTGCATCGCCCGCGCGCGCCGCTTCGATCGCCGCATTCAAGGCCAGCAGGTTGGTCTTGGCCGAGACGGCGGAAATCACCTCCAGCACCTTGCCGATGTCGGCGCTGCGGGCATTGAGGTCTTCGATCTGCGCACGGGTGGTCTGGATGTTGCCCTGGAGACTGCGCATGGTGGTCACGGTGTCTTCGACCAATGCGCAACTGGAACTCACCTGCCGCCGCGCCCCGCTGGCTTCGCGCGAGGCCACCGAGGCACTGCCGGCGATATTCTGCGCCGTCGCGCCAAGCTCTTCGATGGCGGCGGCGATGCTGGACGTGTAGCCCGCCTGGGTGCGGGCCTTGGCCACGGACGAGTTGGACGCTTCCAGCACGTTGCCGGTCGCCTGCTTCAGCGTATTGGTGGTCGACGACACTTCGCTGAGCAAGGCATGCAGGCGATCGACGAAACGGTTGAAGCCCTGCGCCAGCCGACCAAGCTCATCCTGCGAGGTAATCGTCAGCCGACGGGTCAGGTCGCCTTCGCCCTGGGCGATATCCTGCATGGCATGGCTGATTTGATGCAGCGGTCTCATCAGCAAACGGAGTACCAGCCCCAACAGCAACAAGGTCACCAGCACCGCAGCGATCGTCGCGATGATCGCCGATAGGCGGAACGCGGTCAGGCTGGCCAGCACCACCGGCTGATCGAGCGCGATGCCGATGTACCAGTTCTGCGAAGGCAGGCCCTTGATGGGCATGAACAGGGTCAGCTTCACGCCATCGGCGGAGGTGACCTCGCTCAAGCGGTCGGTCAGCGCCGGCGCCTGGCCCATGAACAGGTCCGCCAGGGTCTTGCCGATCATGGCCTTGTCCGGGTGAACCAGGATCTTGCCCTCCTTGTTCACCAGAAACGCGTAGCCACGACCCTCGAAGGCTTGCGCATTGAGGGTCCGGGCGATGGTTTCGATACTCAGGTTGACACCAAGAACGCCCAGCGCCTGATTACCGGAACGGATGGGCACCGCCTGGCTGATGACCTGGTAATCGATACCGACCCCGACATAGGGCTCGGTCATCACTGCACCCGTCTCCAGGGCGTCCTTGTACCAGGGGCGCTGGCGGCTGTCGTAATCGGCTGGCATCTGCCGCGGCGGCTCGATATGGAAGGCCCCGTCACGGGTGCCCACGTAGCTGGCGACGAAGGTGTCCTGCAGCACCGGCATGCGCAGCGTCGCCAGCAGCCGATCCGGGTCGAGGTCGGAGTCGGAGCCGCGACCGAGCAGCCCGGCAACGCCCTTGACCAGCAGCAGCCGCCCTTCCAGCCAGCTCTGGATATCGTGGGCCATGGCCCCCGCCTGGCTGCGCGTGCCGTGCTCGATGCGCTGCATGGTGTCGTGGCGCAGGCGAACATCGTTCAAGGCGCAGAACACACCGAATACCAGCACGATCACCAGCGAGGCACTCAGCAATATCTTCTGGTTGAACCCAAGGGGTTTCATCGGTCATTTCCTTGTATGGCGGACCTGGCGGTGCCCGTTGCCGGACCGGCGAACGGACACCCCTGCCGGTGGGGCGCGACTACCAGAGCGCCAGGGTGTAGCTCAGGATCAGGCGGGTTTCGTCCAGGTCGTTGCCGAAGGTGGAACGCACCGTGGCGTTGCGGATCTTGAACCCGACATTCTTCAGCACGCCGCTTTGCACCACGTAGCCAAGGTCGGTGTTGCGCTCCCATTCCTTGCCGCTGTTGCTGCCTGCCACCAGCACATTGTCGCCACTGACGTAGCGCGTCATGAAGGTCAGGCCATTCAGGCCCAGTGCCGCGAAGTTGTAGTCATAACGCACTTGCCACGAGCGTTCCTCGGTATTGGCGAAGTCGTTGATCTGCACGAAGTTGACCAGGTACGGGTCGCTGTTGGCGATATAGGGGAAGGGATCGTCGCCACTCATGCGCTGATACGCGGCAGTGAATACGCTGCCACCCAGCGTATAGGCCACCAGACCGTTCGCCGCACGGTTGTCGAGCGCACGGAAGTTTCCATCTTCGGTACTTTTCGAATAACGCAGATCAAACTTCAACGACTGTTTTTCCGCCAGCGGAATTTCATACACCATACCGCCGTAATATTGCCGGTAGACATCTTCCAGATTGCCGTAGTACAGGCTGGCACTGAGTGCCTTGCTGAAGGCGTAAGTACCGCCGCCAAACAGGAACTCATCACTGACGCCACCAATCCGGTTGCCGGTGAAGTCCTGGTAGTTGGTAGAACTGTTGAACTTGATCTGGGTCAGCCGGCCGCCTTGCAGGGTCAGTCGATCGATATCGCTGGAGTTGATCATCGCCCCCTCGAAGGTGGCGGGCAGCAGCCGGGTATCGTTGCTCGACACCACCGGGGAGCGGAACGCCAGCGAACCGACCTTGAGCACGGTTTCGGAGACCTTCGCCTTGGCGGTCAGGCCCAGCTTGGCGTACTCGTTCTGCGAGCCACGACCATTGCGCGAGCTGAGGTCCGCCGGCAAAAGGCCAGTACCACCGGAGCCATCGCCTCCGTCCAGCTTGACGCCGTACATGCCCAGCACATCGAGCCCCAACCCCACGGTGCCGGCGGTATAGCCCGACTCGAACTTGAGCAGCACGCCCTGCGCCCATTCGGCGGCATTGTCGCGCTGCGAGGTAGGCGAACCATTGCGGAAGTCCCGGTTGAAATAGAAGTTACGCAGTTCCACGCTGGCCTTGCTATCGGCAATGAAGTCCGCCGACGCTTCGAGTGAAAACAAGGAAACACACGCGCACGTAATCGCAACAGCCTTGGTCATCGACATTCAATTAGTCCCCTGAGAGTGGCAGATTCAATCGACACACATTTTTAGTTATTGGGTACTGCAAGTTGCCTGGCGGCTTTATTCGCGGCAGCCGGCAGCATCGGGATATTCATCCCGATGGCAGGCTGTTATTAAATAAAAACGCTAGTGCTGGTTATTCGACTTCGATACGACCCAATACGGCATTGGCTTCGAAGTAACGACCCGCTTGTTCCTTGATCTGCAACTTTCCGGCACAGGCTGCCAGGATCGAGGTTTCCATTTTCATCGACTCCATCACCGCGATCACCTGCCCGGCTTCGACCGTCGCACCGTCTTCGACCACCCAGGCGTGCAGATTGCCCGCGACCGGACTGGTCACTGCCTGCGGGTCGGCTTCGACCGTTGTACCGGTGTCGGGCTCCGCCTCCGGGCGGTTCAGGCTCAGACCGCGCAGCAGTGCCGCCGGCAAACCGAGGTCGTGCCGCTTGCCGTCGATCTCGATGAAGGTCCGCAGCACCTCAGGGTCCGCCTGCGTGCTGCTGCGAGGCGCAATGGTGACCCGCTCGGCAAAGTCGGTCTCGATCCAGCGGGTGTGCACGGCGAAAGTGTCGGGAGCGGTGAAATCGTCATGGGCCATCACCGCCTGATGGAACGGCAGCACGGTGGCCACGCCCTCCACCTGGAACTCGGCCAGGGCACGACGGGCGCGGCTGATCGCCTGTTCGCGGGTGGCGCCGGTGACGATCAGCTTGGCGATCATCGAGTCGAAGTTGGGCGACACGCTGGAGCCTTCGACCACCCCGGTGTCGAGCCGAACGCCCGGGCCGGACGGTGCACGGAACTGCTCGATGCGTCCCGGCGTCGGCAGAAAACCGTTACCGGCATCCTCGGCGTTGATCCGGAACTCGAAACTGTGCCCGCGTGGCACCGGTGTCTCCTGGAACGACAGCGGCAGGCCCTCGGCGACACGCAGTTGTTCGATCACCAGGTCGATACCGCTGGTTTCCTCGGTGACCGGGTGTTCGACCTGCAGGCGGGTATTCACTTCAAGGAACGACAGGGTGCCGTCGCCGCTGAGCAGGAATTCCACGGTGCCGGCGCCGACATAGCCGGCCTCCGCGCAGATCGCCCGGGCCGACTCGTGGATGCGCTGGCGCAAGGCGTCATCGAGGAACGGCGCCGGGGCCTCTTCGATGAGCTTCTGGTTACGCCGCTGCAACGAGCAGTCACGGGTACCGACCACCACCACACGACCATGACGGTCGGCGATGATCTGCGCCTCGATGTGCCGGGGACGATGGAGGAAACGTTCGAGGAAGCACTCGCCGCGCCCGAAGGCCGCGACGGCTTCACGCACCGCCGACTCGTACAGCTCGGTGATTTCGTCCATCTGCCAGGCCACTTTCAGGCCTCGGCCGCCGCCACCGAATGCCGCCTTGATGGCGATCGGCAGGCCATGCTGTTCGGCGAAGGCGATCACTTCGGCAGCGTCCTTGACCGGGTTCGCCGTGCCGGCAACCAGTGGCGCACCGACTTTCAGGGCGATGTGACGGGCCTGGACCTTGTCGCCCAGTGCGTCGATGGTGCTCGGGTCCGGGCCGATCCAGGTCAGCCCGGCATCGATCACGGCGCGGGCGAAGTCGGCACGCTCTGAGAGAAAGCCATAACCCGGATGAACCGCGTCGGCGCCTGAACGGGCCGCCACGGCCAGCAGCTTCTCGATATTCAGGTAGGTATCGCTGGAGCGCTGGCCCTCAAGGGACCAGGCCTCATCGGCCAGACGCACATGCAGCGCGTCGATATCGCCATCGGCGTACACCGCCACCGAACCCACGCCGTAATCGCGGCAGGCACGGGCAATACGCACAGCGATCTCGCCACGGTTGGCAATCAGTACTTTTTTCATTTGTTCTTGATCTCGTCTGAAGAGGCTGGCAGCACTTGCTCGAAGGCACTCAGCGGATTGAAGCGAATACGCGCATTGACCGGAATCTGCCCGGCCAGGTCCAGGTGATAGGGGGCAACCACACCAATCACCGGGTAGCCACCGGTCAGCGGGTGGTCGGCCAGGAACAGCACGGGCTGGCCACTGGGCGGCACCTGGATCGCGCCGACCACGGTGCCCTCGCTGGGCAGCTCGCCCTCGACGGCGCGCTCAAGCGGCTGCTCACCGGCCAGGCGAATGCCGATGCGGTTGGATTGCGGCGTGACCTGCCAGGTCTGCTGGCTCAGCAGTTCCTGCGCAGCCGGGGTGAACCAGTCGCTGCGCGGGCCCATGACCACATCCAGGGTGATGACCTCGTCACGCTGCGGCATGGCGAACGACGGCTGCTCGTCGAGCGACACGGCGAGGCCGCCCGAGGTGACGTGCAGTCCCAGACGGTCACCGGCCACCAGCGGCGCGGGGCCGACCTGGGCCAGGGTGTCGGTGGACAGGCTGCCGAGCACCGGGGTGACGGCAAAACCACCCCGTACCGCCAGGTAGCTGCGCAAACCGGCAGTGGGCGCGCCGAGGGTCAACTGGTCGCCTTCGTGCAGGGCAAAGGGCGTGTACAACGCCGGGCGCAAGCGCTGGCCGGTCGCGGTCAGCACTTCGACCGCCACCTCGGCACCGCTGATCGCCGCCACGGTCTGCCCATGACTGGTCACGCGCAGGCCGCCCATCAGCACTTCCAGGCACGCCGTCGCCGGGTCGTTGCCCACCGCGCGATTGGCCGCGCGCAACGCACTGCGATCCATCGCCCCGGAGGCCGACACGCCCTCGCCCGCCCGGCCGGGACGCCCCAGGTCTTGCAGCAGGGTTTGCAGGCCAGGGGCAACCACCTCCAGATGCTCTCCGGTCACTTCGGCCCGGCACTCACGGCGCGGCACCGCTACCGTCAGGCCCGCCGCCGGCAACGGCCCGGCGTCGCAGAAGCGCACGCGGTAGCCCGGCTGGAACAGCGCCGGCTCCTCACGTTCCAGGTCCCACATTTTCAGTGGCGTGATGCCGATGATCTGCCAGCCACCCGGACTGGCCTGTGGATAAACCCCACTGAAGCCGCCCGCCAGGGCCACCGCACCGGCCGGAATGCGCGTGCGCGGCGTGCTCCGTCGCGGCACCACGAAGCCTGCCCCACCGCTCAGGTAGGCGAAACCCGGGGCAAACCCGCAAAACGCTACGTCGTAGTCGCTGCCGGTATGACGCTTGATCACTTCGTCGACGCTGATACCCAGCTCGCGGGCGACATCGTCCAGGTCTTCGCCGTTGTAGTGCACCGGGATTTCAATCAGCTTGCCCACCTGGCGCACGCTGCCCTTCAGGTCGCGCGCGGCGATCTGCGCAGCCAGCGCTTCGCGACTGACCGCAGCCGGACGAAAACTCACCAGCAAGGTCCGCGCCGCCGGAACGATCTCCTGCACGCCGGCAATCGGCGTGCGCTGCAATGAACCGAACAGGGCAAGGGTCTCGTCCAGATTCGCCAACTCAACCAGGATGGCGTCCAGGCTGACCGGATAGAAACGCATGATCCTCTCCTATACGTGGTAGTAGCTGTCGGGGACGTCAGTGATGAACATGTGCCCCGGCGCATGAGTGATGGCGAAGGGTACGCGAGAAGCCATGACCACGGCTTGCGGCGTCACACCACAGGCCCAGAACACCGGTACTTCACCAGGCTTGATCGATACGGCATCGCCGAAGTCCGGCCGGGCCAGATCGCTGACGCCCAACAGCGCGGGCTCGCCCACATGCACCGGTGCACCATGGACACTGGGGTAGCGCGCCGTGATCTTCACCGCATCGGCCACCCGGCTGGCGTCGATGGGGCGCATCGAGACGACCATCTCGCCTTGCAAACGCCCGGCAGGCCGGCACTGGCGATTGGTACGGTACATCGGCACATTGCAACCCTGGCTGATGTGCCGGACATCGATCCCGGCGTTCACCAGGTCGCTCTCGAAAGTGAAGCTGCAACCGATCAGGAAGGTCACCAGGTCGGTGTGCTGCGCCCACAGCGGGGTGCCGTCGCGCAGCTCTTCGACCAGTTTGCCGTCACGCCAGACCCGGTACAGCGGCAGGTCGGTACGCAGGTCGGCCGCTTCGGCAAGGAAGGTGGTGTGACTGCCGGGCTCGGTGACATCGAGCAACGGACAGGCCTGGGGGTTGCGCTGGGCGAACAGCAGGAAGTCATAGGCCCACTCGCGCGGTAGCGAAATCATGTTGGCCTGGGTCAGGCCCGGGGCGATGCCGGCGGTGGGTTCGACCTCGCCGGCACGATAGCGGGCACGAGCGATGGCGGCTGACTGACGGGCTTGCTGGAGAAGGCTCATGAAGGTTGTCCTTGGCTGAATGCGCGAATCTGCACGCCTGCTGCTTGCAGGCAATCCTTGAGGGTGCGGGCGATGGTCACTGCGCCGGGGCTGTCGCCGTGGACACAGATCGAGTCGGCCTGCAGCGCGATCACGCGTCCGTCGACAGACTCGATCACGCCTTCGTTGACCAGGCGCAGCATGCGCTGGGCGATCAGTTCGGCATCGTGCAGCACCGCGCCGGGCTTGCTGCGCGATACCAGCGCGCCCTCATCGGTATAGGCGCGGTCGGCGAACGCTTCGGCCACGCATGACAGGCCGGCCTCGCGGGCCCAGTCGAGCAGCGGCGAGTTGGCCAGGCCAACCAGTTGCAACGCGGGGTCGACACTCAACAGCGCCTCGATCACCGCCGCCGCCTGGCGCGGGTCGCTGGCGATGGTGTTGTACAGCGCGCCATGGGGTTTGACGTAGGTGACCCGCGCTCCGACACTGCGTGCCAGCCCCTGCAGGGCGCCAATCTGATAGATCACGTCGGCCGTCAATTGCTCGGCCGGTATGTCCATGTTGCGCCGCCCGAAGCCGACCAGGTCCGGATAGGCGACATGGGCGCCGATCGCCACGCCCCTGGCAGCAGCTGCCGCGAGCGTCTGGCGGATGCCGGCCGGGTCGCCGGCATGGAAGCCGCAGGCCACGTTGGCACTGCTGACGACGTCGAGGATCGCCGTATCGTCGCCCATGCTCCAGGCGCCGAAGCTTTCACCCAGGTCGCTGTTGAGGTCGATGGCATGCATAAGTCAGGTCTCCGTATGAATCAGGCAGCGCCGATGAAGGCAAAGATGGCGCCGGCCGACTTGAAGGCCATGAACCACGACAACAGGCAGGTCAGTACACCCAGCACCAGCAACCAGCGCGGGTAGTGGTAACCGCCCATGAGGTCGGAACGGCGCCAGCCCACGTACATGAACAGGCTCAGGCCCAGCGGCAGGATCAGGCCGTTGAAGCCGCCGGCGAAGACCAGCAGCGCAGCCGGTGGCTTGCCCAGGATCAGGTAAGCGATCAGGGCGATAAAGATGAAGCCCACGGTGGCCAGGTTGCGCGCCCGCTCGTTGATCTTGCTGGAGAACACGGTGATGAACGACATCGAAGTGTAGGACGCGCCGATCATGCTGCTGATACCGGCAGCCCACAGCACCAGGCCGAACATCAGCATGCCAGCCTGGCCGGCGGCCGCGCCGAAGGCCTGGCCTGCGGGGTTGGCGCCCTTGCCGGAAACATCGATGACCACGCCACTGGCGACGACGCCGAGAATGGCCAGGAACAGCACGTAGCGGGCAATACCGGTGACCAGGATGCCGCTGAGGGCCGCCTTGGTGACCACATCGATGTTTTCCACCCCGACGGTGCCGCGGTCGAGCAGACGGTGGGCGCCGGCGTAGGTGATGTAGCCGCCGACGGTGCCGCCGACGATGGTGGTAATGGAAGCGAAGTCGACGAAGTCAGGCCACACCGACTGACGCAGTGCCTCGCCCAGCGGCGGGTGGGAGGCGAAGGCGGCGAACATGATCAGGGAAATCTTCAGGATCCCCAGCACGATCATGATGCGGTCCATTGCCACACCGGCTCGGTGCGACGAGAAGATGCCGATGGCCAGCAGCCCGCTCAGCGCACCACCCCAGATCGGATCGAGACCGGTCAGGGCGTTGAGCCCCAGGCCAGCCCCCGCGATGTTGCCGATGCTGAACACCAGCCCGCCGAAAATCACCAGCAACGCCAGCACGTAACCACTGCCCGGAATCGCCGCGTTGGCGAGGTCCGAGGCCCGCATGCGGGTCAGGGTGACGATACGCCAGACGTTCAACTGCACGACGAAGTCGATGAGGATCGAAGCCAGGATGCCGAAGGCAAACGCAGCGCCGAGGGTCGCGGTAAAGGTGGCGGTCTGGGTCAGGAACCCGGGCCCGATGGCGGAGGTAGCCATCATGAACATCGCAGCGATCAAGGAAGCTCGTCTCGCCTTCGTAAACTCAAGGGTGGTCTGTGTCACGGCGTTATTCCTGCGGTGGGAGATAACCCTGCCGAGCAATGTGCATGCCAAACACCATCAGGAATGCCACAAATGTAGGAAACATCAGCATTGATTGTTCAACAATCTTATATGGATGGTATGGCTAAATGCACCAAATTGTTACCCTTCACCACAAGCTTGCTACTTTATGAAGCAGACCGGAGCCTTTGACCTTGCTACCGATGGAGCGGTCATGGAATATCGGTGCGGCTTTTCTTACTTCTGGATTTCGTAATGAACGACGCTTCTTCTCCACTGCCCCGAACACTTGGAGAATCCATCACCCTGGAAATGCGCAGAATGCTGGTCGAGGGCCAACTGGTACCCGGCCAGCGCCTGTCCGAAGCAACGTTGGCGGAAACCCTGCAGATTTCACGAAACACCCTGCGCGAGGCGTTCAGGGTCCTGACCCAAGAAGGCCTGCTCAAGCACGAACCCAATCGCGGGGTAAGCGTCGCAGTGCCTGACATGTCGTCGATCATCGACATCTATCGCATCCGCCGCTTCATCGAATGCAAGGCCATCAGCCAGGGCTACCCCCAGCATCCTGGCGCCGTGCATATGCGCGAGGCGGTCGAGGCCGGCATGCGGGCCCGGGAGACCCAGGACTGGACGGCGGTGGGTACCGCCAACATGGGTTTCCACCGCGCCATCGTCGAAATGGCCGACAGCCCACGCCTGCTGACCTTCTACGGGCAGATCTCCGCCGAGTTGCGCCTGGCGTTCGGCCTGCTGAAAAATCCGGAGTTCCTGCACTCGCCCTACGTCGACATGAATGCCGCCATCCTGCGCACCCTCGAAGAAGGCCGCGCGGACGAAGCGACACGCATGCTCGAAACCTATCTGGTGCAGTCGGAACGTACCGTGCTGGCAGCTTTCGAACGCAGCCTCAACCGCTGACCCAGACCCGCTGCTTCAGCTGAACAGCGACAATCGTCCGAGTCCGCTATCATGCGGACAACTCCGCCCCCGCGAGACCATCATGCGTCGTCTGCTTTGCCTCCTGCTGCTGGCCCTGGCCCTGCCCGCCATGGGCGCCGGCCTGCTCGACAGCCGCCCCAGCGCCACCCTCGGCGCGCCGTCCCTGAACAACAGCGCCGACTTCCTGCCGGTGCGCGAAGCCTTCAAGCTCAACCTGATCGAAGGCGACAGCAAGACCATCAAGCTGCGCTTCGTCCCCGCCGAGGGCTATTACCTTTACCGTCATCGCTTCCAGTTCCGCACCGAACCCGCCGATATCGCCCTGGGCAGCCCGCAACTGCCGCCCGGCGAGGCCAAGCACGACGAGTTCTTCGGCGATGTCGAGGTCTACCACGGCATCCTGGATATCGACCTGCCACGTACCAATGACACCCGCCCCTTCACCCTGGTGGTGACCTACCAGGGCTGCGCCGACAAAGGCCTGTGCTACCCGCCGGAAACCGAACGCCTGAGCATCGCCGGCAGCGGCGCGGCCAACCCGGCCCCAGCGGCTCCGGGTGCGGTCAAGGAAGGCTGGACCTGGAACAGCCTGCTGCTGTTCTTCCTCGCCGGCGTCGGCCTGACCTTCACCCCCTGCGTGCTGCCGATGCTGCCGATCCTCTCCGGCGTGGTCCTGCGCGGGCAGGTCGGCGGGCTGCGCGGCCTGGCCCTGTCGCTGGCCTACGTGCTGCCGATGGCCGCCTGTTTCGCCCTGCTCGGCGCGCTGATGGGCCTGTTCGGCGCCAGCCTGAACCTGCAGGCGCGCCTGCAATCGGCCTGGGTGCTGGTACCGTTCTCGTTGTTCTTCGTGGTCTTCGCCCTGGCCATGTTCGGCCTGTTCGAACTGAAGCTGCCGCGGGCCTTGAACGAGCGTCTCGACCGCGTCGCCGGCAAGACCAAGGGCGGTTCGCTGCTTGGCGCCGCGGTGCTTGGCGTGGTCTCCAGCCTGCTGGTGTCGCCCTGCGTCTCGGCGCCCCTGGCCGGAGCCCTGCTCTATATCAGCGCCAGCGGTGACGCGCTGGGGGGAGCACTGAAGCTGTTCGCCCTGGGCCTGGGCATGGGCGCCCCGCTGCTGCTGGTGGCGACCGGCGGCGCGGCCTGGCTGCCAAAGAGCGGTCCGTGGCTGTCCACCGTGAAGAACGCCATCGGCGTCCTCCTGCTGGGCCTGGCCATCGGCCTGCTCAGCCGGGTGCTGCCGGGGCAGGTGACGCTGCTGCTGGTCGGCCTGCTGGCGGCCGGGGTGGCGCTGTTCCTCGGGGCGCTGGAGTTCATCGTGAAAACCCCGCGACAGCGCCTGGCGCAACTGCTCGGCCTGCTTCTGCTGGTGTACGCCCTGGCCTGCTGGTACGGCGCCCTGAGTGGCCAGAGCGATCCGCTGCGGCCGTTGCCGACGGCAAGCACGGGGGTCGCAGCCGTGCAGCCCGCCAGCGACACCTGGCAAACCATCGACAGCCCCGCCGAACTTGACCGCGTCCTTGCCGAAGCCAAGGCCGCCGGCCAGCCCCTGGTGCTGGACTGGTACGCCGACTGGTGCATCAGTTGCAAGGTGATCGAGCATGAAGTGCTGAATGCGCCGAACGTGCTGCCATTGCTCAAGGAATACCGGCTGGTGCGCTTCGATATCACGCAAAGCAGTGCCGAACAGCGCGCCCTGCTCGACCGCTACCAACTGTTCGGCCCGCCAGCACTGCTGTTCTTTGCGGCAAACGGCAACGAAAACACCGCTGCCCGGGTAGTGGGTGAGACGAACGCCGGCGAATTCGCCGAACATCTCCAGCGCATCCGCGCCGATCTGCGTCTATAACTGCTGAGGCCGCGAAAAAACCGCGAGCGATGACCGGGATTAACAAAATAGTCACATATTTTGCGCGAATCTCGGTCAACGTGCTGGCTATTGCAGTTAACTGGACAGTCCCTTGTGCTTTACGGCATAGTCGCCGCGCTTGTATTCATGTCCTACAAAAAATCAAAGGATGCGCAGATGGCGACCCTACTGGTGCTGCACGGCCCCAACCTGAACTTGCTCGGAACGCGCGAACCCGGTGTCTATGGCGCCGTGACCCTGGCGCAGATCAACCAGGACCTGGAACAGCGTGCCCGCGCCGCCGGCCACCATCTGCAGTACCTGCAAAGCAACGCCGAATACGAACTGATCGACCGCATCCATGCCGCGCGCAACGAAGGCGTGGACTTCATCCTGATCAATCCGGCGGCTTTCACTCACACCAGCGTCGCATTACGTGACGCATTGCTGGCGGTGAGCATCCCATTCATCGAAGTGCACCTGTCCAACGTGCACAAGCGCGAGCCGTTCCGTCACCACTCCTACTTTTCGGATGTTGCCGTGGGAGTGATTTGCGGCCTGGGCGCCAGCGGTTACCGCCTGGCCCTGGAGTCCGCCCTGGAACAACTGGCCGCCGGCAAAAAAGCCTGAATAACGCGAGCCTGGCCGTCGCCAGGCTTACAAGAACGTTTGAATCACGTTCATACGACCCTGACCAAATCTTGGGAGTTGATGATTAATGGATATTCGTAAAGTCAAGAAACTGATCGAACTGCTGGAAGAGTCCGGCATCGACGAGCTGGAGATCAAGGAAGGCGAAGAGTCCGTGCGCATCAGCCGCCACAGCAAGACTCCAGCCCAGCAGTACTACGCGCCGGCCCCGGTTGCCGCCGCTGTCGCTCCAGTTGCCGCGCCTGCTGCCGCTGCCGCTCCGGTTGCCGAAGCTGCCGCCGCCGCACCACAACTGAAAGGCACCGTGATCCGTTCGCCAATGGTCGGTACCTTCTACCGCAAGGCTTCGCCAACCTCGCCAGCCTTCGTTGAAGTCGGCCAGGCAGTGAAGAAAGGCGACACCCTGTGCATCGTCGAAGCCATGAAGATGATGAACCACATCGAAGCCGATATCGGCGGCGTCATCGACGCCATCCTGGTGGAAGACGGTCAGCCGGTTGAGTTCGACCAGCCGCTGTTCACCATCGTTTGAACCGCGGAGAGCCTGCGATGTTGGAAAAAGTTCTGATCGCCAACCGCGGCGAAATTGCCCTGCGTATCCTGCGTGCCTGCAAGGAACTGGGCATCAAGACCGTCGCCGTACACTCCACGGCCGACCGCGAGCTGATGCACCTGGGCCTGGCTGACGAGTCCGTGTGCATCGGCCCGGCCTCGTCCAAGGATTCCTACCTGCACATCCCGGCGATCATCGCCGCCGCCGAAGTCACCGGTGCCACCGCCATTCACCCTGGCTATGGCTTCCTCGCGGAAAACGCCGACTTCGCCGAGCAGGTCGAGAAATCCGGCTTCGCCTTCATCGGCCCGAAAGCCGACACCATCCGTCTGATGGGCGACAAGGTGTCGGCCAAGGACGCCATGATCAAGTCCGGCGTTCCGACCGTACCGGGTTCCGACGGCCCGCTGCCGGAAGACGAAGAAACCGCGCTGGCGATCGCCCGCGAGGTTGGCTACCCGGTGATCATCAAGGCCGCCGGTGGCGGTGGTGGTCGCGGCATGCGCGTGGTGCACAAGGAAGAAGACCTGATCGCCTCGGCCAAGCTGACCCGTACCGAAGCCGGTGCTGCGTTCGGCAACCCGATGGTCTACCTGGAGAAGTTCCTGACCAACCCACGTCACGTGGAAGTCCAGGTGCTCTCCGATGGCCAGGGCAACGCCGTGCATCTGGGCGACCGTGACTGCTCGCTGCAGCGCCGTCACCAGAAGGTCCTGGAAGAAGCCCCGGCACCGGGCATCGATCCGAAGGCCCGCGAAGAAGTCTTCGCTCGCTGCGTCCAGGCGTGCGTCGAGATCGGCTACCGCGGCGCCGGCACCTTCGAGTTCCTCTACGAGAACGGCCGCTTCTACTTCATCGAGATGAACACTCGCGTGCAGGTAGAGCACCCGGTTTCGGAAATGGTCACCGGTATCGACATCGTCAAGGAGATGCTGAGCATCGCCGCTGGCAACAAGCTGTCGTTCACCCAGGAAGACGTGGTGATCCGCGGTCACTCCCTGGAGTGCCGGATCAACGCCGAGGACCCGAAGAAGTTCATCCCGAGCCCAGGTACGGTCAAGCACTTCCACGCTCCGGGCGGCAACGGCGTTCGCGTCGATTCCCACCTGTACAGCGGCTACTCGGTTCCGCCGAACTACGACTCGCTGATCGGCAAGCTGATCACCTACGGCAAGGACCGCGACGAGGCCATGGCCCGTATGCGCAATGCCCTGGACGAAATCGTGGTCGACGGGATCAAGACCAATATCCCGCTGCACCGTGAGCTGGTCCGTGACGAAGCCTTCTGCAAGGGCGGCGTCAACATTCACTACCTGGAGCACAAGCTGGCATCGGAGTGATCCCGCCGCTTTTGCCTCACGGTAAATGAATGACAGAAAGCCCCGAACCCAGGTTCGGGGCTTTCTCGTTTTGGGGCTTCAGCTACCCAGGGTGGTGAGTTGCAAGGCCTGCGCTTCGATCTGTTGGGCAGTCGCGACTTTGCCATTCAGGGTGGTGATCTGCCCATCTGCACGCTGCACCAGTGGCTCCAGACGGAAGCGAGCCATGAAGCGCCTGGCCCTTTCGGCGATGGCGCTGGAACCACCACGGACCGCATCCAGCAGGATCGGGTCGATCACTTTCTGCACGCTGGAACGGGTCGTGGTGAACACGCTGGCGACGCCTTCGGCCAGGTCGAGGCGAACACCGTAGATGTTGCCCAGGCACGACGAATACGACCAATGGTCCCAGTCCGCCTGGATCCCGCGCCGGGCCAGGGCCGAGCGGACCGGCCCGCCGATATCCGCGCCGCCCGACAACCAATCGCCACCGACCAGGATCGCGCTGATTCGCCCCTGTTCCCCGCCCTGGCGAATGCCCTGCAACGCCGAGTCCAGTGCTTCCTCCACCAGCCGGCCGATATTGTGGTCGATATGGATCAGCGCACCACTGCGGGTCGCCGGGTTGTACAGGCAAGCCACCACGCAGGACTCGACGTTCAGCGAATACAGGTAGTTGTCGCTGCCCTGCGCATCGAACCGGGCGATCAGTCCCTCACCCTGCAAGGCGCCACGCTGCGGCAATGGATTGGTCCGCGCCGGAAACGCATCCGCCACCTCCCATACCTGGCCGACATGCTGGGTCGGTGCCCCGCCGCGCAGCCCGACCTGCTCATTGAACTGCCAGCGTTCACCCGCCCCCAGGCGGATCGGCACCCGGTACTGCGCGCGCGGATGGAGCGGATCGACCAGGCGCAAGGTATGCAGGTCGTGGTCATGCACCACCTGGAAGTAGCGCCCGCGATCGTTGACATAGAAGGTGTCCTGGCCATCCCGGCCGCTGTGCCGATAGACACCGCGCCAGATGCCGCCCTGTTCCATGCGCCGCAGATTGTCCGGTACCCGCTTGATCGCGCGGCGCTCATCCATGACGCTGCCCGCCGCCCGCTCGCCCTGGCGAATGCCCGGCCGGGCCTGCTGGGCCAACTGGTTCCAGCGGCTCACCTCGCTGGCCTTGCGCAGGCCCGCCCGCGATGCATGGGCCAGCGCTCCCCAGGCCCCCGGCAAGACCAGCCCCCACAGCCCGGCCGCCACACCCAGCCAATGGTTCAGCGCCGCCGAATCATCATCGGCGACATGGCTGGCGACCGCCTTGTAGCTGCCGATGGCCAGGAACACCGCATCGAGGACGAAGCCCAGCGGAGGAAACGCCAGGCTCAAGGGAAACGCCGCATACAGCAGCCCCTTGGTCACCTGCTCGACGATCACCTCGTGACGGCTCCGGGTCACCGCCTCGATATCGCTGATATGGCTTTCCAGGTACTCGTCGTACTCGGCCATGAAATCGCTGATGCGACTGCCCTCGCGCAAGGTATCGCGGCCCCCTTCGCCCTTGGCCAGCCGTATCAGCCACTCCGACACCACGGGGCGGTCGACGAAACGCAGGTGCTGCAGATACCAGTCGTGCATCGCCCCGCGCCCGGCGCCGACGAAGCTCTTGTACTTGCGCAGGGTCAGCCGGTCGGGGGCTTGCGGGGTGTACAGCCAGTCCTCGGCGACACCACCAACGACGCGCCGGAACACATACAGCCCGGTGCTCTTGCGCCCATCGAGGGTGAAGCGGAACAGGCCCGCGTCGGCAATGTTGTCCGCCGATTCGTCCTGGGACGGGCGCACCTCGGCCAGGCGCTCGATCTCTTCGAGCAGCCAGTCGCGGTCTGCTGCCTCGATCATTGCCTTGCCGTAGGTGACATGCACATCACGCCGCAAGGTGGTCCGCGCCAGGGCGAAATGCAGTTGCCGGCGCCGGGCATAGGCCGGCTTGCCCGGATCGAGGAATTGAGCGCGAATCGACGCAGCATAGCGGTCGCCGATATACGCACTACGCAGGTAGGTGGTCAGCTCGGAGGCCCGCACCCTGCTCAGGTCCTGTCCCACCGAGGAGCGCACTGGCATCCGCGGGTTGTCCAGGCCCCAGTTGTCGTCATGGCCATACATGGCCAGGTCGAGCAGGGTGCGGGAGATCTTTGCCGAGGCAGTCAGGCCGGGAAAGAAGTCGAACAGGATGGTTTGCGGGTCGACCTCGTCGGTCACCCCGCACTCGCGCAGGTAACCGGCGATATCGGCCTTTACCGTGCGCCGGGAAAAGGCCAGGAAGCTTTCCTGTTCATCGACCTGCTGCTGCATCGCCTGGTTGAGCAGGCGCAGATCCTCGTTGAGCCCGGCGATCTGCTGGCGCTTGTCCGGCGGCAACTGGGCGAGCCACAGCGGCGCCTCGTACCAGGCGATCTGGTCCAAGTGGTTGTCTCGCCCCAGCTCGATCAGGGCGCGGCTGCATTCGGCGTAGCCGTGATGCGGGCCACGGTGATCGCGGGACAGGTCCCAACTATCCGGGCGCTCGCGAACGTCGCGGAAGAACTGCTCGGCCTTGCGCTGGCCTTTGACATTGATCCGGTCCAGCAGGTAGCGCGTGCCGGCCTCACCTGCCAGCCAACTGCCCAGTTCCACCGCCAGGCCACGCAGCGACGGCAACTCGATCCACTCCTGGCCGTCAGGCTTGTCCGGCGCATAGAGCACCAGGCTGGACAGCTGGCCCTCTTCGTCCTGGTGGTAAAACAGCAGCAGTTGCGCCAGCGGCTCGTCAGGGAACTGGGAAACCCCGGTCACCTTGTCGCCGGCCTCGCCCGCCCCGGCACCGTTGTCCCCACGCACGCGCAGGACCCGGGCATAGGCCTCGGCGCTCAGGTGCCCCTTGCAGCGTCCGATAAAGGCACTTTGCTGGAGACGCAGGTCGTTCAGGTCGTGGAGCGCGGCGATCACTTCGGGGCTGGCATAGCGCTCTGCCAGGCAGCGGTGGTAGGTCGCACGAGGGTCGACCTCGCGCAGCAGCTCATCGAGCAGATCGTCAGGCAGCGCCTGGTTCAGCGCGCCGGCATCGCGCAGCAAGGTCCGGGTCTTCCCGGCGCCGGGCAGGAACGGCCCCTCCGCCGCCAGCTCGGCCAGGCGCAAGGTACGGGTCAGCGGGTACTCGGGGTGGTCAAGGCGGGTCGCAACCTGCAACTCGTCGGGCTCTATCTCCAGCCCGAACCCGACCCGGCAGTAATCGATGATCGCCTGCCGGGCATGGGCCGGCAGCGTCTCCACACCATCCAGCAGCAACCTGAGTTGTTCCCGCAGCAGCGCATGACGACGCTGGAAGTCGCGCAGAGTGTCCAGATCCTCGCGCCCCAGGCCGCCAAACCAGTCGCCCAGCGCCGCCTGGATCAGCGTGTCGATCTGTCGGCGATCGGCCTCGGACAGGCTGCCACCCTGCTCGAAGGACAACCGCCAGCGCTGGTCCATGGCCTGGAGGTGCTGGCGCAGGGTGCTGCCATCGAAACGCTTCAGGGTTTCGGTGCAGAACAAGGTCTTCAGTGCCGAGCAATGTTCATCCAGCCCGTTCAGGAAGCGCTCACCCATGGCGCTGCCGGCATCGAGCCCGGCGGGCCGTTGCTCCCAGCGCCGCAGCAGCGAATGGCAATAGTCCTCCAGCAATCCGGAGGCCGCCCCTTCGATGATCTGCGCCATGATCTGCTGGCGCTCGCTCCAGCCTTCCTCGCTCTCCTGCACGCCCTTGTCGTCCAGCCAGCGCAGCGCACCGTGCAGGTCGGCATCGAAGTCCGGCAAGCGGCCGTCGATCAAGCGCTGCAACAGATCCCGCAGCAATGCCTGGGGAAAGGACGGCGCCACGTCGCCCCGGGGGTAGTAGGTACGCAGGTGGACCATCAGGCGTTCGTGGGCGAACACCTCGAAAAATGGCCGATCGTCGAAGAATGCATCTATCCACAGCTCCCAGCGCGTCAGTTGCAACAGCGACAGGCGCGCCGCACCGTCTTCTATCTTCATGCTCATCATCTGACTCCTTGTTGGATGAGGACGGTCAGGTTGCGCGAGCCGTGCTGTGCAGCGGTGATAGATAGTTAGAAAGGTTGGTTATCCTTTGCCGCGCGGCTCGCGTAAACTGGCGGGCTTTCGCAGCACTGCTCTCAATCACCTGGTAAAGGTACCTCCATGCCCTGGTTACAAGTTCGTCTGGCCATCACTCCGGAACAGGCCGAAACCTATGAAGACGCCCTGCTGGAAGTGGGCGCGGTTTCCGTGACCTTCATGGATGCCGAAGACCAGCCGATCTTCGAGCCGGACCTGAACACCACGCCGCTGTGGTCCAACACCCACCTGCTGGCGCTGTTCGAGGCCGATGCCGAGCCCGAGGCGGTGTTCGCCCACCTGCAACTGCTGACCGGCGCCGAGCTGCCGGAACATCACGCCGAAGTCATCGCCGACCAGGACTGGGAACGCAGCTGGATGGACAACTTCCAGCCGATGCGCTTCGGCCAGCGCCTGTGGATCGTGCCGAGCTGGCACGCAGCGCCGGAGCCTGATGCAGTCAACCTGCTGCTGGATCCGGGCCTGGCCTTCGGCACCGGCACCCACCCGACCACCGCCCTGTGCCTGGAATGGCTGGACGGCCAGGACCTGAGCGGCGTCAACCTGCTGGACTTCGGCTGCGGCTCGGGCATCCTCGCCATCGCCGCCCTGCTGCTCGGCGCCCGCCGTGCCACGGGTACCGATATCGACGTGCAGGCCCTTGAGGCCTCCCGCGACAACGCCGGGCGCAATGGCATCGCCGAAGCGGACTTTGACCTGTACCTGCCCGAGCAGATGCCGGCCATGCAGGCCGACGTGCTGGTAGCCAATATCCTCGCCGGCCCGCTGGTATCGCTGGCCCCGCAACTCAGCGGCCTGGTGCGTCCGGGCGGCCTGCTGGCGCTGTCCGGCATCCTCGCCGAACAGGGCGAGGAAGTGGCGGCGGCGTATGCGGCGGACTTCGAGCTTGACCCGATCGTCGTGCGCGACGGCTGGGTACGGATCAGTGGGCGTCGTCGGTGAGTTTTCCGGGGACCGCCTTGCGGTCCTTCGCAGGCAAGCCAGCTCCTACTAGACTGATTTCAGTTAACCCCCGGATCGCCGCATGACCGACAGTTTCGTCACCCAGTGCCCGCATTGCCAGACCAGCTTTCGCGTCAGCCATAACCAGCTGAGCGTGGCGCGCGGCGTGGTGCGCTGCGGTAATTGCCTGCAAGTGTTCAATGCCGCCAAGCAGTTGCTGGAGCAGAACGCGTCACTGCAATCGGTGCTGACGCCGCCGGTCGAGGCGCCTGTCGAAGCGGCACCGCCCCCGGCACCAGCGCCGCGGGAAGTCGAAGAGCCACCACGCGAACCCGCTCCCGTCGAGAAAGGCCCGGCCCTGCCGGCCTGGGGCGAAGTCGACCTGGACCAGCTCGACCTGGACAGCGAACTGGCCCGCCTGGAACAGCGCGAGATCCAGCCCAGCCTGTCGTTCCACGCTGCCTCACGCCGTGAAGACAGCCTCAGCGCCAAGCGCGACGAGGCCGACGCCGACGAGCGCCTGGAAGATGGTCTGTTCAGCACCGAGGAGCGCGACCCGGTAGCGCCGGTCCTGGACGAGCCGCCGCTGCAACTGGATCGCGCCGAGGAACAAGAGCCGCTGCCGGAAACCCGCACCGAGCCCTCGCTGTCGCTGGATCTGCCGGAACCGGATGACACACCGCCGGTCCGCTCGCTGGCGATCGATGACGAAGAGCCGGACGAGCCCGTCGAGCGCGGCGCCCGCCTGTCGGCCCGCGACGACGATGACGAACCGGAAGACCTCGAACCGGAGCCTGGCGACCGCCGCGAACCGGGACTCGGTGCCCTGCCACCGGCCGGCAGCACGGCGCGCAAGGAATCCCTGGTCGACCTGGTCGACGACCCGATCCAGCTCGACTGGCAGAAGCCGAAAAGCACCCTGGGCCGCAAGCTGCTGTGGAGCTTGCTGATCCTGCTGGCCGCCGCTGGCCTGGCCGGTCAATACATCTGGTATCACTTCGACGAACTGGCCCGCCAGGACCAATACCGTCCGTGGTTCCAGGAGCTGTGCCCGACCCTCGGCTGCGAGGTGCCGTCCAAGGTCGACATTGCCCGGATCAAGAGCAGCAACCTGGTGGTGCGCAGCCATCCCGACTTCAAGGGCGCGCTGGTAGTGGACGCGATCATCTACAACCGTGCGCCGTTCTCCCAGCCTTTCCCGCTGCTCGAACTGCGCTTCGCCGACCTCAACGGCCAGTTGATCGCCAGCCGTCGTTTCAAGCCCGCCGAGTACCTCAGCGGCGAACTGGCCGGCAAGGCCGAGATGCCCAGCCAGACCCCCATCCACATCGCCCTGGATATCCTCGATCCGGGTCCGAAAGCGGTGAACTACAGCCTCAGCTTCCGCTCGCCCGAGTGATCCCTTGCCAGCGGCGCCGGCTTTCCGGCGCCGCTGGCAAGTCGTTTTTGCCTCTTCCGTACGGCGTAACTGTTCAGATTTTATCCAGATTCATCTTTATCCGGTCATCGAGAGCGGGTATCATGCCCACCCTTTTTCGAACTCTAATGATCCGGCCCCACAACAGGGAACTCCTATGTCGGCGGTACGCATCGGCCCATACGAACTGCAGAACAACCTGATCCTGGCCCCGATGGCCGGAGTCACGGACCAGCCTTTCCGCCAGCTTTGCCGACGGATGGGCGCGGGTCTGGTGGTGTCGGAGATGGTCAGCAGCGACATGAGCCTGTGGAACAGCCGCAAATCGCGACTGCGCATGATCCACGAAGGCGATCCCGAGCCACGCTCGGTACAGATCGCCGGTGGCGATGCACAGATGCTCGCGGCGGCGGCCCGCGCCAACGTGGAGCTGGGCGCGCAGATCATCGATATCAACATGGGCTGCCCAGCGAAAAAAGTCTGCAACAAGGCCGCAGGCTCTGCTTTATTGAAAGATGAAGCGCTGGTCAGCGAAATCCTCCACGCGGTGGTTGCCGCAGTGGAGGTGCCGGTGACGCTGAAGATCCGTACCGGCTGGGACCGGGACAACAAGAACGGCCTGACCGTGGCGAAGATCGCCGAGCAGGCCGGGATCCAGGCACTGGCCGTACATGGCCGGACCCGCGCGGACCTGTACACCGGCGAAGCCGAGTACGAAACCATCGCGGCGATCAAGCAGGCGGTATCGATCCCGGTGTTCGCCAATGGCGACATCACGTCACCCGCCAAGGCGCGCCAGGTGCTCGACAGCACCGGCGCCGACGGCCTGCTGGTCGGTCGTGCCGCCCAGGGACGACCCTGGATCTTTCGCGAGATCGAGCATTACCTGCGCACCGGTGAAATCCTGCCGGCGCCAGCGCTGGGCGAAGTGGAAGGGATTCTGCTGGAACACCTGGCAGCGCTGCATGCCTTCTACGGCGATGTAATGGGCGTGCGTATCGCCCGCAAGCACGTTGGCTGGTACCTGGCAACGTTACCGGGGGCCCGGGAATTCCGCGCCCGGTTCAATCGTTTGGAAGACACAGATGCGCAATGCGCCGACGTTCGCCAGTTCTTCCGCGAACGCGAACAGAGCCTTGAGACAGAGGACGGACAAGGGGTGGCCGCATGACGATGATGACCGAGACTTTAGTGAGTGGAACAACGCCCGTGAGCGACAACGTCAACCTGAAACAGCACCTCAATACCCCCAGCGAAGAGGGCCAGACCCTTCGCGGAAGCGTGGAAAAGGCGCTGCACAACTATTTCGCCCACCTCGAAGGTGCGGCCGTCACGGACGTGTACAACCTGGTGCTCTCGGAAGTCGAGGCCCCCTTGCTCGAAAGCGTGATGAACTACGTCAAGGGCAACCAGACCAAGGCCAGCGAGCTGCTCGGACTGAACCGCGGCACCCTGCGCAAGAAACTCAAGCAGTACGACCTGTTGTAAGCATGAACCCCAACCAGAAAAGGCGACTCCCCGTGAGGTCGCCTTTTTTGCTGACTCCACCGCGTTATGGAATCTGAAATGACCGACCAGACTACCCGCCTGCCGATCCGCCGTGCCTTGATCAGCGTTTCCGACAAGACCGGGATCCTCGAATTCGCCCGTGAGCTGCAAGGCCTGGGCGTCGAGATCCTGTCTACCGGCGGCACCTTCAAGCTGCTCCAGGACAACGGCGTCGCCGCGGTCGAAGTCGCCGACTACACCGGCTTCGCGGAAATGATGGACGGCCGGGTCAAGACCCTGCATCCGAAAATCCACGGTGGCATCCTCGGCCGTCGCGGCACCGACGACGCCATCATGCAGGAGCACGGGATCAAGCCGATCGACCTGGTCGCCGTCAACCTGTACCCGTTCGAAGCCACCATCTCCAAGCCGGGCTGCGACCTGCCGACCGCCATCGAGAACATCGACATCGGCGGCCCGACCATGGTCCGTTCCGCGGCCAAGAACCACAAGGACGTGGCCATCGTGGTCAACGCCAGCGACTACGCCAGCGTCCTCGAAGGCCTCAAGGCCGGTGGCCTGACCTACGCCCAGCGCTTCGACCTGATGCTCAAGGCGTTCGAGCACACCGCTGCCTACGACGGCATGATCGCCAACTACATGGGCACCGTGAACCAGGCCGCCGAGACCCTGTCGACCGAAGGCCGCAGCGAATTCCCGCGCACCTTCAACAGCCAGTTCATCAAGGCCCAGGAAATGCGCTACGGCGAGAACCCGCACCAGAGCGCGGCGTTCTATGTCGAGGCCAAGCCGTCGGAAGCCGGTATCGCCACCGCGGTGCAACTGCAGGGCAAGGAACTGTCGTACAACAACGTGGCCGACACCGACGCCGCGCTGGAATGCGTGAAGAGCTTCGTCAAGCCGGCCTGCGTCATCGTCAAGCACGCCAATCCGTGCGGCGTTGCGGTCAGCCCTGAAGGCGGCATCCGCCAGGCCTACGAACTGGCCTACGCCACCGACACCGAGTCGGCCTTCGGCGGCATCATCGCCTTCAACCGCGAACTGGACGGCGAAACCGCCCGCGCCATCGTCGAGCGCCAGTTCGTCGAAGTCATCATCGCCCCGAGCGTCAGCGAGGAAGCCCGTGCCGTGGTCGCGGCCAAGGCCAACGTGCGCCTGCTGGCCTGCGGCGAATGGTCGGCCGAGCGTGCCGCTGCCTGGGACTACAAGCGCGTCACCGGCGGCCTGCTGGTACAGAGCCGCGACATCGGCATGATCACCGAGGGCGACCTCAAGGTCGTGACCAAGCGCGCGCCGACCGAACAGGAAATCCACGACCTGATCTTCGCCTGGAAAGTGGCCAAGTTCGTCAAGTCCAACGCCATCGTCTACGCCAAGAACCGCCAGACCATCGGCGTCGGCGCCGGCCAGATGAGCCGCGTCAACTCCGCGCGCATCGCCGCGATCAAGGCCGAGCACGCCGGCCTGCAGGTGCAGGGCGCGGTCATGGCCTCGGACGCGTTCTTCCCGTTCCGTGATGGCATCGACAACGCTGCGAAAGTGGGCATCACCGCCGTGATCCAGCCAGGTGGCTCGATGCGCGATGCAGAAGTCATTGCTGCCGCCGATGAGGCGGGAATTGCGATGGTATTCACCGGCATGCGCCATTTCCGTCACTGATACGCCCCCTGTGGGAGCTGGCTTGCCAGCGATGAGGCCGGAGCAGGCACCTTGCCCTCCGGCCTCTCCCATAAAAGCCAACAGCATTAGCGTCATCGAGGTTTTGACATGAACGTTTTGATCATCGGCAGCGGCGGCCGCGAGCACGCCCTGGCCTGGAAAGTCGCCCAGGACCAACGGGTCGAGAAAGTCTTCGTTGCCCCAGGCAACGCCGGTACCGCCACCGAAGCCAAATGCGAGAACGTCGCCATCGACGTCCTGGCCCTGGAGCAACTGGCCGATTTCGCCGAAAAGAACGTCTCCCTGACCATCGTCGGCCCTGAAGCGCCGCTGGTCGCCGGTGTCGTCGACCTGTTCCGCAAGCGCGGCCTGGACTGCTTCGGTCCGACCGCCGGCGCCGCCCAGCTGGAAGGCTCCAAGGCCTTCACCAAGGACTTCCTGGCCCGCCACAAGATCCCTACCGCCGACTACCAGAACTTCACCGAGATCGAGCCGGCCCTGGCCTACCTGCGTGAAAAGGGTGCGCCGATCGTGATCAAGGCCGACGGCCTGGCCGCCGGCAAGGGCGTGATCGTCGCCATGACCCTGGCCGAAGCCGAAGACGCCGTGCGCGACATGCTCGCCGGCAACGCCTTCGGTGACGCCGGTTCGCGCGTGGTCATCGAGGAGTTCCTCGACGGCGAGGAAGCCAGCTTCATCGTCATGGTCGACGGCGCCAACGTGCTGCCGATGGCCACCAGCCAGGACCACAAGCGTGTCGGCGACGCCGATACCGGCCCGAACACCGGCGGCATGGGTGCCTACTCCCCGGCACCGGTGGTCACCGCCGACGTGCACCAGCGCGTCATGGACCAGGTGATCTACCCGACCGTGCGTGGCATGGCCGCCGAAGGCAACGTCTACACTGGCTTCCTTTATGCAGGCCTGATGATCGACAAGGCCGGCAACCCGAAGGTCATCGAGTTCAACTGCCGTTTCGGCGACCCGGAAACCCAACCGGTCATGCTGCGCCTGGAGTCGAGCCTGGTCCTGCTGGTCGAGGCCGCGCTGGCCAAGGCCCTGGATAAGGTCGAAGCGGTCTGGGATCCACGTCCGAGCCTGGGCGTGGTGCTGGCTGCCGGCGGCTATCCTGGCGACTACGCCAAGGGTGCGCCGATCAAGGGCCTGCAAGCTGCCGCAGCCCTGCAGGGCAAGGTATTCCACGCCGGTACCACGCTGAAGGACGGCCAGGTCGTCACCAGCGGCGGCCGCGTGCTCTGCGCCACCGCCCTGGGTGACACGGTCGAGGCCGCCCAGCAACAGGCGTATCGCCTGGCGGCGGAACTCGATTGGGAAGGCGCGTTCTACCGCAAGGACATCGGCTACCGCGCCATTGCCCGCGAGCGGGGCGAGCATCAGGAGTAATACCCGCCGCAGCGCCCCTGTGGCGGGGGGGGGGGGGGGGGGGGGGGGGGGGGGGGGGGGGGGGGGGGGGGGGGGG
>NZ_JBMDIJ010000082.1:0-25866 GCF_057808595.1 Pseudomonas sp. FG98
ACAAATGTGGGAGCCGGCGTTGCCGGCGATGCGCCGTGTGGACGGCGCTCGATCTGGAGGGCACCGGAAAAGCATCGACATGCACCTGTCAGCGTTGACTCGGTATCCCGCCGAGCGCTCTTCTCAGATCATCACCCCGACGCCCCACAACAGGCCTGAACACCGGCACTCCAACCCCGACGAACTTCTCGAAGGTCCTGGCGATCTCCGCGAACTCCAGCTCATGAACGATCAGCACGATACGCGAGCGCCGGTCGGCCGAGGGCCAGGCCGGCAGTTGCCGCAACGGGTGAAACACCTGCTGCACGCCGTGGATCACCGTCGGCCGGCCGGGATGCTCGGCCAGTTGCACCAGCCCCTTGACCCGCAGCAGGCTGTCGCCGCGAACCATTGCCATCAGTTCCAGCCAGTGCGCCAGGCCGACTTCGGGCAGCGGCTGGTCGAACACCAGGCAATGCGCCTGGACCTTGCCGTCACGGTGGCTGCCCGCCCCCGCACCGTCCCCCAGGCGTGCCAGATAGGCCGCGCCGTCGAACACCGCCGACGCGACCGGCAGCGCCTCGGCGGCAGAGACGCGTCCCTCGCTGACGGCCATGATCGACGCGTCCGGGTTAAGCCCCAGCAGACGCTTGCGCAAGGCCGCGAGGCTGATCTCATCGGCCAGGTCGGTCTTGGTCAACAGCAGTCGGTCGGCCAGCGACACCTGCCTGAGCGCTTCACTGTGCCGGTCCAGGGTACGCGCGCCATTGACCGCATCCACCGTGGTGACAATCTGCTCCAGGTAGTAGTGCGCCTGCACCTGGGGATCGACCATGAAGGTCTGCAATACCGGTGTCGGGTCGGCCAGCCCGGTGGTCTCGATCAGCACCCGGCGAAACCCCGGCAGCGACTGCTGCTGGCGCCGCTCGTGCAGATCGGCCAGGGTATCGACCAGGTCGCCGCGCACCGTGCAGCACAGGCAGCCGCTTTGCAGCAGGCGCAGGTTTTCGCTGACCTGCTCGACCAGCAGGTGGTCGAGGCCGACCTCGCCGAACTCGTTGATGATCACTGCGGTATCGGCCAGCTCCGGCAATTGCAGCAGGTGGTTGAGCAGCGTGGTCTTGCCACTGCCGAGAAAACCGGTCAGCAGGGTGACCGGCGTGCGCTGCCGATCGCCGCCGCTCATGCTTGCGCCTCATGCACGCACTTGCCGGCGAAATAGGTCAGCAGCACCCGGGTTTCGGCCAGGGTCTCGGCGGGCACCTGGAACAGGTTGCGGTCGAGCACGATGAAGTCGGCCGCCTTGCCGACCTCCAGCGATCCCGTCTCCGCCTCCAGGCCCATGGCCCGCACCGGGTCAAGGGTGTAGATACGCAGGGCGGTGGCCAGGTTCAGGCCCTGGTCCTCTCCCAGTACGCCGGGGAACTGCCCGCTGGGGTCGCGCCGGGTGATGATGCCCTGCAGGCCGATGAACGGGTTCGGATCCGGCAGCACCGGCCAGTCGGATCCCGCCGCCATCAGCACGCCGGCCTTGTCCATGTCGACGTGCCGGTGCGAGTTGTTGACCCGCTCCTCGGACAGCACCAACTTGAGCTGTTCGACGATGATCCCTGGGAACCACAGCATCGGCGACAGGTCGGCAACGATATCCAGCTCGACGAAACGCGGCAGGTCATCCGGGTGGACGTAGCCGGCATGGGCGATCTGATGGCGGCGCTTGCCGCCATTGAAGGTGCGCACCACCTCGAAGGCATCCAGTGCGGCACGCACCGAGCCGTCGCCGGTGCAGTGGATCTTGATGCTGATATCGGCCTTCTCGCAGTCGGCGATCACCTTGGCCAGCTGCGGCACGGTCATGAAGTTCGAGCCACGGAAACAGCAGCCATAGGCTTCGCTCGGCACATAGGGTTCCAGCAAGGCCGAGGTGTGGGTGGTGGGTACGCCATCCATGAACAGCTTGCCGAACTCGGGGCGGAAGTAGCGGCTGCGGTACCTGTCGCGCTCGGCGAACAGCGTTTCGCCCCACTCGTCGGCGGAGAACGGCCCCTGCAATACCGGAATCGAACCGATCACCCAGGCGGTCAACTGGTCACGCTCGGCGAGGGTGGCCACCGAGTCCAGCACGAAGCGCGCGCTCAACGGCTCCTGCAGCGCGGTGATACCCAGCGCGTTCAAGCGCTTGAGCGCATGCAGCCCGGCGGCCACGTCGCGCTCCGGCTCGGCGGCCAGGGCGCGGCCGACCGGCCCTTCGGCCAGCATCGAGGCCGCCTCGATCAGCAACCCGGTAGCCTCCCCGGTTTCCGCCCGGCGCACGATGGTGCCGTTGACCGGGTCAGGGGTTGCGTCGTCGATACCGCAGGCGCGCAACCCGGCATCGTTCAGCCAGCGGTTGTGATGCGAGTCGTCGCAGAGCATGACCGGGCGCCCGCCGGCGGCCTCGTCGAGGCGCAGGCGCGCTTCGTAGGTCAGTTGTCCGAGCATGTCGGAGCCCCAGATGCCGCCGGTGATCCAGCGCTCCAGCGGGGCATCCCGGGCGGCCTCGCGCACCCGCTCGATGATCTGGTCCAGCGAGGTGTTGGGCGGGAAGTTGACCTCGTACAGCTCGGCCCGCCCGGCGGCCACGAAGTGGTTGTGGATGTCGGCCATGCCCGGCATCAGCATGCGCCCGTGCAGGTCGAGCACTTCGGCGCTGGCACTCAGCGCCGCCCTCGCCTGCTCCGCCCGGCCAACGGCAACGATGCGGCCATCGCGCACGGCCATCGCTTCGGCCCAGGGCTGCCCGGGATCGAGGGTGTAGATTGCCGCGTTGAGCACCAGCAGTTCTGCAGTGGATTCAGCCATGTCGTGTACCTTTCTATCGTCGATTGGCGATGGCAGTCCCCGGCCCCGTGGCAACGGGACAGCAGTGACCGCACGGAGTGTTCGGATCGCGGTACGTCAGGCCGGATGCGCCTGTCGCTCGGGCACTGGCACCGCACTCGCCGCAGGGACGGCGAAATGCACGGGCTTGAGCAGGAAATACGCGAGCGCCGGCAGGAGGATCAGGGCGCCGAGCATGTTCCACAGGAACATGAAGGCCAGCAGCAGGCCCATGTCGGCCTGGAACTTGATCGGGCTGAGCACCCAGGTGATGACGCCGATGGCCAGGGTCACGCCGGTCAGCATCACCACCTTGCCGGTGAACAGCAGCGCGCGGTAATAGGCCTCGGAAAGGCTGTCGCCGGCACGCAGGCGGCCCAGGGTCACCGAGAGGATGTACAGCGCGTAGTCGATGCCGATACCAACGCCCAGGGCGATCACCGGTAGCGTCGCCACCTTGACCCCCATGCCCAGCATCACCATCAGCGCTTCGGCCAGCACCGAGGTGAGCATCAGCGGCAGCACCGCCACCAGCACCGCGCGCCACGAGCGGAAGGTGATCAGGCTGAGCAGCGCCACCGCCGCGTAGACCAGCACCAGCATCTGCCACCAGGCGGCCTTGACCACGCTGTTGGTGGCCGCTTCGATGCCGGCATTGCCCGCCGCGAGAAGGAACCTGGCCTCGGCCGTATCGTTGTCGCGGGCAAAGGCTTCGACCTGCCCGACCACCTGGCTCAGGGTGTCGGCCTTGTGGTCGCGCAGGTACACGTAGAGCGTCAGCAGGCTGCAGTTATCGTCATACAGGCCACGCGGGGCGGCGGCGGTGACGGTGTTGAGCATGCCCTGGTTGGGCACGAACTCGTACCACTTGGGATTGGCCTCGCTCAGGCCCACCAGCATGCGCCGGTTGAGCAGCGCCAGCGAATGGGTCGACTCCACGCCCGGCAACTGGCGCAGCTGCCATTCCAGGCTGTCGAGCTTGTTCAGGGTGTCGTAGCGCGAACACTGCCCTTCCGGTGTGCTGACCAGCACGGCCAGGACATCGCTGGAGGCGCCGTAGCTGGCATTCATGAACGCCACGTCGCGGTTGTAACGGCTGTCGGCGCGCAGCTCCGGCGCACCCGGATCGAGGTCGCCGATCTTCAGCTGGGTACTGACGACAAAACCGATGCCGCCGATCAGCACGGCAACTGCCAACGCAGCGCCGGCCGCCGGCTGGCGGGTGAAGCGGTCGAGGAAGGCCCACAGCGGGTGGCGCGCCTGGCCCTGTTGATCGGCTTGCTCGGCACGCAGGCTGCGGCGTGCCGCACTGGCGCTGACCCCGGTGTAGGAGAGCAGCACCGGCAGCAGGATCAAGTTGGTGAAGATCAGCACCGCCACACCGATGGAGGCGGCGATCGCCAGTTCGCGGATCACCTGGATATCGATCACCAGCAACACCGCAAAGCCCACCGCATCGGCCAGCAGCGCGGTCATTCCGGCCAGGAACAGGCGGCGGAAGGTGAAGCGTGCCGCCAGCAGCCGGGGCACGCCGCGACCGATGTCCTGCATGATGCCGTTCATCTTCTGCGCGCCATGGCTCATGCCGATGGCGAATACCAGGAACGGCACCAGGATCGAGTAGGGGTCGAGCGAATAGCCCAGCGTCGGTAGCAGGCCCAGCTGCCAGACCACCGCGATCAAGGAAGCGGTCACCACCAGCAGGGTCGAGCGCAGGCAGCGGGTGTACCAGAACACCGTGGCGGTGGCGATCAGGACGGCGATGGCGAAGAACAGCAGCACCGACTTCACGCCCTCGATCAGGTCACCGATGATCTTGGCGAAACCGGTGATATGCACCGGAATGCCTTCAGCCTCGTATTGCTGGCGCAGTTGTTCGAGTTGCCCGGCAAACACCGCGTAGTCCAGCGTCTTGCCCTGGGCGTCACGGTTCAGAAGGGGTACGTAGATCACCGTCGAGCGACTGTCGGCCGCAACCAGTTGGCCGATCTCGCCGGAACGGGCAATGTTGGCGCGCAACTGCTCCAGGCTGGCCGCCCTGCCGTCGTAGCCGTTGGGGATGACCGAGCCGCCCTCCAGGCCGTCCTCGGTGACACCGGTCCAGCGGGTCGAGGGCGTCCACAGCGACTTCATGTTGACGCGATCGACGCCCGGCAGGAGGAACACCTGGTCGGACAAGCGCCGCAGCGCGTCCAGGTAGGCCGGGTCGTAGATATTGCCCGAGGGACTCTCCACGGCGATGCGCACCGAATTGCCAAGACCGGTGAGCTGGTTCTGGTACTGGTGGAACACCTGGATGTAGGGGTGCCGGGTCGGGATGGTCTTCTCGAAGCTGGCGTTGAGCTGCAATTTGCCGGCCTGCCAGGCCAGCACCAGGGTGGCCAGGGCGCACAGCAGCAGCACCAGCAGGCGGTGGTTGAACAGCGCACGTTCCAGCAATGAACCGGAACGTGGATCGAAAGCCTCCTGGGCCAGGATCGGGTCGGTCGGCGACATCTTCACTTTTCTTCTCCAGCCGGAAACAGGCGAACGCCCTGCTCGCTCAGCACCAACAGCTTGCCCTTGCGGGTCGGTAACAGGTTGTTCAGCGCAGGCAAGGGCTGACGGTTGAGTGGCTGCAACTGCCGGCCTTGCACGCGCAACAGCACACCGGCCTGGCTGGCCAGCAGCAGCTCGCCATCGGCGGCCAGCGCCGAGGCAGTGATCGAGGCTTCGACCGGCGTAGCCAGGGATACCCAACTGGCACCGGCGTCATCGCTGCGCAAGGTGGTGCCACGCAGCCCGGCCACCAGCAACCCGCCGTGAGGCAGCAGCTCGGCGGTAAAGAAGCTGCCGGTGTACGGCGTGTGCAACGGGCGGAAATGCGCGCCGCCGTCCTCCGACAGCAACACCAGCCCCTGCTCGCCGACGATCAACACACGCTGGCCATCGCCGCGCAGCGCATTGAGGTGCAGCCCCGAGGGGTTGGCGCCGGGCGCCAGCGCCGGCTGCCAGCTCTGCCCACCATCGCGTGTCGCCAATGCCAGGCCATAGGCGCCGACGGCGATGGCGTGCCGGGCATCGGCGACCCAGACATCGAGAAACGGCTTGTCGGCACCCTCGGCGACCAGCCGTTCAGCCTCGGCGATGGCACGTGCATCACCATGGTCGCGAGCTGCCTGCAACAGGATCTGCGCGGCGCGCTGACCATCGAGGCTCAGCGCCCAGTGCTCGCCGGCGTCCTGGCTGGTCAGCACGCTGCCACCGTGACCGACCGCATAGCCGTTGCGCGCATCGGCGAAACGCACCGTGGTCAGGGTCACGCTGACCGGGGTCGGCACCTGGCGCCAATTGGCGCCCTGGTCATCGGAGAGCACGATGATGCCGCGCTCGCCGACCGCCACCAGGCGCTCACCCGCTTCGGCGGCGCCGAGCAGGTAGGCGCGCTCGGCGTGCACCACGTTCAGTGCCGGACGTTGCAGCGGCGCGCCCGTCGGCTCGGCGCCCACGCTCATGGCCAGGAGCAGGCCGAGCCCGCCCAGCAGGCCACGGGAATGCAGCAATAGACTGTTCATTGCACTATTCCCACCCACTCAGCGAATACCATCGGAGGCCAGGGCATCCGGGGTGAATTCACTGTCCGGTACCTGGTCGAGCAACTTGAAGTGCACCGGCTTCTCGTTGAACAGGCCGGCCATGAAGGCAGCACCGGAGAGCAGGTCGTTGAAGCCGAAGATCGACATGAAGTTGCCCGGCAGCTCGGGGATCAGGCTGACGTAGCCCCAGGTGGTCTTCCACAGCTGGCCGTTGGCGTCCCAGCGGTCGCCCAGCACGCAGGTCCAGGTGTCCTCGTCGCAGTAGTAGCGGCTGCGCGCCGCCTGGTGGCGCTGGCCGGCGCGCAAGGTCGCCTCCACCACCCAGACCCGGTGCAGTTCCCAGCGGGCGTGATCGGGATTGATATGGTGGGCGCCGAGGATGGCCTTGTCGGAGGTCGGCTGCATGAGCCGGTTGGCGTTGTACGGAATGTACATTTCCTGCTTGCCGACCAGCTTCCAGTCGAAACGGTCGAGGCGCCCGGTGAACACCTCGATCTCGTCGAAACTCATGACCCCGGCCATGGTCGGGCTTGGCGTGTCGCAGCAGGTGTTGGGCAGCTTGCGCACCCGGCGCTGGCCGACCAGGTAGACCCAAGCCTGGTCCTTGCTGGCATCCAGGTTCTGCCGGCCGACGATCCCTTCGCCGGCACGAATCGACGGCGCCGAGACACGGTTGCGCACGGTGAAGTAGATACCGGACTTGGCGAACTCTTCCAGGTTGCTGTTCTTGAAGTAATACGGGGTTTGCTGGGTGGATTGGGTATCGCTGGCCAGCACCGCTTTGCCGTCCGCGGTCAGTTGGTAGGCCGTGGCATAGAAGGTGGCGCTCGGCGCACGCCAGCGCAGCAGGTGGTTCCAGATCACCTCGGCGCCGTTCTGCGGGATCGGGAATGGCACGCCGCCAAAGGCGTTCTCGACGATATCGCCCTTCAGGCTGGCCCGCGTGGCGTTGCTCAGGGTGTTGTCATAGACCCACTGCGGCGCGGCGGCGGTGCGGTGGGTGGGATAGATATCGACACGGTAGCTGTCCGGGTACCTGGCCAGCAGCGCCTTGGTGCCGTCGCTGAGCTTGTCGGCGTACTGCGCGGCGTTTTTGCTGTTGATCGAGAACAGCGGCTTTTCGTCCTTGAACGGGTCGCCCCGGCGCCCACCCGGCTGGTCGCCCGGGGTGGGCGTGCTGAGTCCGCCGGTCCAGGCCGGGATGCTGCCATCGGCGTTGCCGGCCTTCTCCGCGCCCAATGGGGTCAGGTCGGTTTTCAAGCGCGCGGCCTCCTGGGCGCTGACGCCCGCCAGCGCCTGTTGCGTACAGAGGATCAGGAGACCCAGCAGGGAAAGCGAAAATCGGTTCATGGAAGGCTCCTGTGCTTAGAACGAGCGCTGCAGCGACAGCGCGATGAAGTCGCGGTCTTTCAGCGATTGCTTGAAGGTGATGTGGCCGTCGTCGTCGAGGGAGGTGCCACCGGGGCCGAAGTAGTGGGTGTAGGTCACCCCGGCACGCCATTCGTTGAGGTAAAGCGCGGTGACGCCGATGCTCAGGTCGCCGACCTTGTCGCCATTGAAGGCGCCGACCACCGAGGAATTGCCAAGGCCGAAGCCGAGACCGACCGGTACCGAAAGATCGACGCCGGGAAACACCTGGCGATAACGCGGTTCGTAGGCGATGCGGATGTTGGCCGCGTCGCGGTCGGCCAGGGGGTTCAGCGCCTCCCGGTTCTTGGTCACGCTGAGCAGGCGGTTCCAGGCGATCTCGCCGAGGAAGTCCGCCTCGTTGGCAATGAACGACGGGCCCAGCGTGGCCAGCCAGGAGACCTGCGCGTGCAGCGAGTTGCCCACCGCGTAGCGGGCATCGCCGGCGTTGTCGCCACCGCCGTCGAGGATCGTCACCGCATCGCTGTTGAGCGGTGTATTGCGCCGGGTCGAAACTTCGGCGGCGACGTTGTAATCGCCAAAGGTATGGCTGGCACTGGCACCGAAGGCGCGGATGTTCTCCGGATAGACCCACTGGTAGGTGCCGATCTGCCCCGTCTGGAAGTCCGGCGCGCCGGCACCGGGGCGCAGGTAGATCTGCGGGGTCTTGTCGTGATAGCGGATGGCGTACAGGCCGAAGTCGGTTTCGCCGGCCCGGAAGCGCAACTGCACGCCACCCTGCCCGGAGTTCTTGGCTTTCATGTCCTGCTGGCGGAAGAACGCCAGCGGCTCGCCGTCGGGGATTACCGGGTTGGGCGCGGCGATCAGCCGCTCGGCACCGTCGCTGATGATGTCGAGCACCGAGAAGTAGCTGCCCGAGGCCGGCAGGCGGGTACGGTCCCAGCGCAATTGGTAGAAGGCGCCGATGGAGATATCCGGGGTGAGCTGCAATTGCCCGGAGATCTGCTCGGTCGGACGGATCAGTTCCTTGAACTGGGTGTTGGGTACCGACGCCGCCTTGACCGCGTCGATCGGCGCCATGCCGCCGGCAATGCCGTTGGCGCCGAAGAACAGGCTCTCGCCCCAGACCAGCGCGTGCCGCCCGGCGCGCACCGTGGCCTTGGCGTCGCCGACGTCGAAACGGCCGAAGACGAAGGCATCGAGCAACTCGCCCTTGCGCCCGTGGAGCTTCTCGGTGTCGCGGGTGAACTCATCGTGGTACACCGACAAGGCGTTGGCGGTGGCCGCCGAGTCGTTGTCGTTATCGCCGTTGTAGACGCTGTCGAACCAGGCCGCGCCCGACACCCTGGCGCCGAAGTTCCTGTAGGTGAGGTCGACCTCGGAAAGCAGGTCGAAGCGGTTGGAAATCAGCCCGCGGTCGAAGTTGCGGTCGCCATCGTCATGGTTGGGCCTGGAGGTCAGTTGATCCGACTGCCCCTCGACGCGAAACGCATTGCTGTACTTGACGGTGTTGTCCCAGCGCAGGCGCAGGTCCGGGTTGTCGGTGTCGATTTCGAACGCCTGTACGTCCGGCGCAAGCAATGTCATCACGCACACGGCAAGCGGGCACAAGGCAAACTTATGAGCCATCTTTGTGTACCTCTGTTGCTCTGGCTTGTTGTTATCAACAGGGAGCCTTGGCTCACCCGGGTTAGCAGACGACGACTTCTGAGGACGCCTCTGCAATCCAGAGTACGGAGCGGGAAAAATGGCCGTTAGCCGAAATCGGCAAACTTTCATTCGGCTTTCGCCTCATGATCGCGACCGATTGCGCAGACGAGCGAAGGCAGCCAGCGTGATGCTGGCTGCGTTGGTGCAGGCGGATTGATGGTGTGACTGCTGGCCTCATCGTCGGCAAGCCGACTCCCACAGGGTTCTGGGCCAGCCGCAGTATCGTTGCTCGACGCGAACCAGGTAGGAGCTGCTTCAGCTGCGAAGGACCGCGTCAGCGGTCCCGAAACCATCCCGCACGAACCTCTGACCAAGCCGCATCATGGATTCACGGTGCCCGCTCTGCCGGGGCTCTCAAGGCTCATTGGATAGGCAGGATTTGGGACCGCTGACGCGGTCCTTCGCAGCTGAAGCAGCTCCTGCCGGACCAATCGCGGCACTTCAGCCCGGACAACTTCAGCGGTTGAGGGTCTGTGAGGGCAGTTCACCGAACATTTCCCGGTATTCGCTGGAGAACCGGCTCAGGTGCCAGAAGCCCCAGCGGGTGGCGGCATCCTGCACCGAGGTGGACGCGGCACTGCCAAGCAATTCGCGGCGCACCGCATTCAGGCGCAGGGCCCGCAGGTAGGCCAGCGGATTGATCTCCAGGGTTTCCTGGAAACAGTACTGCAACTTGCGGCGACTGGCCCCCAGGTGCCGGCACAGGTCGAGAATGGTCAACGGCTCATCGAGATGACTCAGCGCGTATTCACAGGCGCGATCGACCAGGCGCTTGCGCGCCGAAGGGGCCAATTCTACTGGCGGCTCGGCCGGGAGCAGATCGAGCAACTGGTTCATGATTGCATCACGGACCTGATGACGACGGCTCTCGTCATCCAGCCAGCCCTGGACCCCGACGCTCTCGCTTTCGACGTTCTCGATCAGCATCCGCAGTTGCTGGGCGACCGCCAGCCCTTCGAGCTGATAGACCTTGGGTACATGCGCAGCGGTGAAGGCGATACCGTGCAGTGCCAGTTCCCGCTCCAGCACCGACTGCTCGATGGAGACGACGATGACATCGACCTCCTGCGGTGCGCGCAATTGCGGCAGGTCGTCGGCATGGGTCACCAACGCCGAACCGCTGGGCAGCGCATGCCCGGCACAATAGGCATTGCCGACGCACTTGAGGGGAATGTTGAAGGCGATGGTGCCGGGTCTGGCCGCCCCGCGCTTGATCAGCGCCTGGTTGGTGCGGTCACGCACCACCTGCATCCAGTCCAGGCACAGTTCGAACAGCTCGCCTTGGAAGGCGCCTGCACTGAGCTGGTCGTAGGTGATACGCCAGCCACTCATGTGCGCAGCATGCTCGTTGATGTCCTGGGAGCTGACATGGCGGGAGTAGTTGAACAGCCCGGCAGACACGCCAGGCGACGATACAGCGGGCAAACCGTGAGCGCTCATAACAAAACCCGTCCGAACTCGGCCAGTACTGCGCTTTGCGCCGTGGCCGAAAGCACTAAACAGCTTGCGCCACGGTCACCAGTGACCGCAGGCAAACCCCAGGATTGCGAATCAAGTCTTTCTTGTTTGTATTGTTTGCTGGACAAGCAACCTTTCAGTCCGGTTCTGGACAAGGCTGAAACGGGCGACCGGCACGAAACAGGAGCGGCAGTTCGTGGGGTAGCCAGCAAGCCCGCTCGGGCTTGCGTCAACATTCTAGGAGCCTAGGGACAAAGCCCGTCTTGTTCAAGCATGCCCGGCACTTGGATCACGCTGCCAACAGCATGCGCCTGCAGCAAGTCGGCGCCATCGTCGCGCGTCCCTCTCTGCACGCAACGAAATTGTGCTGATTCCGGATAACCCTCCCGCCAGGGCCAGCCCTAAGCTCGCCGGACACCCCTCCAGGAGCCTCGTGATGACCCAGCTTCCCTTCCCCAGACCGCAGGCCCGAATCGGCCGCGAAGGCATCGTCGTGCTGCTCGGCAGCAGCCTGACCATCATGGGCTCGGTGATGATTGCACCAGTACTGCCCAAACTCGCCGGCGAATTCGCCGCGAGCCATGCCCGCGCCGATGTCCTGGTGCCCCTGGCCATGACCGGCCCGGCCCTGGCCATCGCCCTGTTCGCGCCCTTCGCCGGCTGGCTCGCCGATCGCCTGGGGCGCAAGCTGCTGCTGATCATCGCGACCCTTTGCTACGCCCTGCTCGGGGTCAGCCCGGCGCTGCTCGACGACCTGCCGGGCATCGTTGGCTCACGCCTGCTGTTCGGCTGCGCCGAGGCGGCAGTCCTGACCTGCTGTACCACCTTGATCGCCGATTACTGGGAAGGCGAACGACGCCTGAAGATGATCAACCTGCAAGTGATCACCATCGCCCTGATCGGCGCGCTGTTCTTCGTCCTCGGGGGTGTCGCTGGCGAACATTCGTGGCGGGCGCCGTTCTACCTCTACCTGCTGCCGCTGCTGCTGGTGCCGGCCATGCTCAAGCTGCTCTGGGAACCGATCCGACTGCGCGAACAACAGGCCGTCGATGACGAGCGCCCGGTGTCGATCATGACCCTGGTCGTGGGCTACCTGCTGGTGTTCGGCGGCATGCTGCTGAACTTCATCGTGCCGGTGCAGACCCCGGGCCTGCTGGTCAGCCTCGGCGTCACGTCCAGCACCTTGATCGGCCTGTCCGCCGGGCTCGGCCTGCTGGCGACCCTGGTCGGCTCGCTGATCTGGCCATGGGCCCGGCGCCTGCTCGGCACCTCCGGCTGCAATGCCTTGCTGCTCGGCCTCGGCGGCCTGGGGCTGTGCTTGCTGGGTAATGCGCAGAGCTACAACGAGGTGCTGCTCGCCGTGGTCATCCATGGTGTCGGCGGCGGCATGCTGGTGCCGAATGCCATGGCGCCGGTCATGAATACCCTCAACGCCAGCAACCGCGGCAAGGGCCTGGGCGTGTTCGCCGCCTGCCTGTGCCTGGGGCAATTCGCCAGTCCCTTGCTGGTGTTGCTGCTGACCTCGTTCAATCTCGATCTGCGCGGTGCCATTCATGCGGTGGCGACGGCCGCCTTTGTCGGCGCGGCCGTCTGGTTGCTGGCGCGCATGCTGAATGCCGAAAACGGCAGGTCCAGACCGGCCACGCCGGGCGCCTGAGCGGCTGCGCAAGCACAGCGCGGGTCAGCCCCGCGCCTTGTACGCCTGCCGGAAGCGGTGCAGCAATGGCTCGGTATAACCACTGGGCTGCCGGGTCCCTTCGAACACCAGGGCACAGGCAGCGGCGAAGGCCAGCGAGGCGTCGAAGTCCGGCGCCATCGGCCGGTACAGCGGATCCCCCAGGTTCTGCCCGTCGACCACCGCCGCCATGCGCTTGAGCGCCGCCAGCACCTGGTCGGCATCGACCACGCCGTGGCGCAGCCAGTTGGCGATGTGCTGGCTGGAGATACGCAGGGTGGCGCGGTCTTCCATCAGGCCGATGTCATGGATGTCCGGCACCTTGGAACAGCCGACGCCCTGCTCGACCCAGCGCACCACATAACCGAGCAACCCTTGCGCGTTGTTCTCCAGCTCTTCGGCGATCGCCCGGGCATCCCAACCGGCGATATCGCCCAGGGGAATTTCCAGCAGTTCGTCCTGCAGCACGGCAAGCTCATCGGCGCTGGCCGTGGCGATGATGTCGCGCTGCACGGCGCCGACATCGACCTGGTGATAGTGCATGGTGTGGAGCGTGGCCGCTGTCGGGGACGGCACCCAGGCAGTGTTGGCGCCAGCCTGCGGGTGGGCGATCTTCTGTTCCAGCATCGACTGCATCAGGTCGGGCATGGCCCACATGCCCTTGCCGATCTGTGCCCGGCCACGCAACTGGCAATCCAGGCCGATCAGCACGTTGTTGCGCTCGTAGGCCTTGAGCCAGCGGCTGGACTTCATGTCGGCCTTGCGCAGCATCGGCCCGGCCTCCATCAGCGTGTGCATCTCGTCGCCGGTGCGGTCGAGGAAGCCGGTGTTGATGAACACCAGCCGCTCGCTGGCCTGGGCGATGCACGCCTTGAGGTTGAGGGTGGTGCGCCGCTCCTCGTCCATGATGCCCATCTTCAGGGTGTTGGCCGGGATGCCCAGCATGGCCTCGACGCGGCCGAACAGTTGCGCGGTGAAGGCCACTTCCTCGGGGCCGTGCATCTTCGGTTTGACGATATAGACGCTGCCATGCCGGGCGTTGCGCCGATGCTCCAGGTCATGCAGCGCCGCCAGGCTGGTGACCACGGCGTCGACGATGCCTTCCGGCACTTCGCGCCCCGCGCTGTCGAGCAACGCCGGGGTGGTCATCAGGTGGCCGACATTGCGCACCAGCATCAGTGAACAGCCGGGTAACCACAGGCTGCTGCCGTCGGCACGCGACCACTGGCGCGGCGGGTTGAGCCGGCGGGTCACGGTGCGTCCGTTCTTTTCCAGGGTTTCGCTCAGGTCGCCTTTCATCAGGCCCAGCCAGTTGCGATAGACCAGCACCTTGTCGGCGGCGTCCACGGCGGCCACCGAGTCCTCGCAGTCCATGATGGTGGTCAGCGCCGCTTCCAGCACCACGTCATGGATCTGCGCCGGGTCCTGGCTGCCGATGGCGGTGCTGCCGTCGATATGGAGTTCGATATGCAGGCCGTTGTTGATCAGCAGCAAGGCACTTGGTGCCGCCGCATCGCCGCGCAAGCCGAGCCATTGCCGTGGGTCGGCGAGGCCGCTGGTGGAGCCGTCGGCGAGGGTCACGCGCAACTGGCCGTCGTCGATGGCATAGCGAGTGGAATCGAGGTGGCTGCCCGAGGCCAGCGGCACGCTTTGGTCGAGAAAGGTCCGGGCGAAGGCCACCACCTGCCGTGCCCGCTGCGGATTGAAGGCCGCTTGCCGGGCAGTCGCGCCTTCATCGGCGATCACGTCGGTGCCGTACAAGGCGTCGTACAGCGAACCCCAGCGGGCGTTGGCGGCATTCAGCGCATAGCGCGCGTTCATCACCGGCACCACCAGTTGCGGGCCGGCCTGCAGGGCGATTTCGCTGTCGACCTGGGCCGTGCTCACCGCCACCGCGTCTGGCACCGGTTGCAGGTAGCCGATGGAGTGCAGGAAGGCGCGGTAAGCGGATTTGTCCGTCACCGGCCCCGGGTTGCTGCGATGCCAGGCATCCAGTTGCGCCTGGATCGCCTCGCGCTTGTCCAGCAGGGCGCGGTTAAGCGGTGCGAGGTCATGCACCAGTTGATCGAAGGCGCTCCAGAAATGGCCGACGTCGACACCGGTATCCGGCAGCAGTTCGTCCTCGATGAAGTGCAACAACGCTGGCGCGACGGCCAAATGACCTCTTTGCAGAAAATCGCTCATGACGCTCCTCGCTTCCGCCTCTCACAGGCGTATTTCTTCTTGTTGGGCATGGTTATCTACACATCTTTTAGCCGGGTACCGATGATGGACCCGCGTGACTCAGGTAGGAGCGTGGCTTGCCCGCGAAGGCATAGGTATCTACACATCTCAATGAGGCGCAACACGGACCTTGTGGGCGGCTGTTAGCCGCGATCGGCGGCAAAGCCGTCGTAAAACCTGAGTCCCAAGTGTTTCTGACACACCGAGGTCACCGGTTTTATGGCCGCTTCGCGCCCAATCGCGGCTAACAGCCGCTCCCACAGGGTCCGCGTTGAGCATGGCCAAGATGTGTAGATACCTATGCCGCGAAGGACCGCTTACGCGGCCCTTCGCGGTGGTCCGTCACACGGCAAGCCACGCTCCTACCTGAACCGTGCGCCAGTGTTACCTATTATGTATTTTGAATTCAATATTCATTTTTGATCAGGTGCTGGATACGGGACTGAATGGCCTCTGCATCCTGCCGGGCATGAACCTGCAATCGGCCGTCCGGAGCAATGCGCAATACCTCGGCAAGCAAACCGGCCACATCCAGCATCTGCTGAGCCTGCAAGCCCTGCCGGGTGATGAACTGCGTGCCCAGGCGCAAGGCATGTCGACCCGCCCGGGCAGGATCGACGCAGGTGCCGATGAGAATGCCGTTAGCTTGCAACGCCAGCATTGCAGCGCGCGGATCGACGTCAGCGGCCAGCGGCAGCAGCAGTTGATGGGTATGCACCTCGTCGCCCTGGGCCGTGATCACCGGCAAGCCGGCCGCCAGCAAGGCGCGGTGCAGTGCCGCGCTATTGCCGACGATGCGCCGCGCATAATCGCCGCCGTCGGCCAGGGCTTCGTCGAGTGTGACCGCCAGCGACGGCAGGCGCCCGGCGTCGTAGTTGGCGAGCATGCGCCTGTCCAGCAAGGTGCTCAGGGCCTCGGCGTCCTGCGGGTCGCGGCCCAGGACCAGGCCCTGGGGGCGGCCCGGCAAGGTCTTGTAGGTGGAGCTGGTGATCAGGTCGACCCCGGCATCGAACGGATTGGGATACACCCCGCCGGCAATCAGGCCAAGCACATGGGAGGCGTCGAACAGGGTTTTTGCGCCCACCGCGCGTGCAGCTTGCACCACGGGGGCGATCTGGTCGGACTTGACCATGATGCTGCGGCCCAGCACTACCAGCCGTGGCTTGATCCGTTCCACCAACTCGACCGCTCGCTCGGTATCCAGCTGGCAAGTGGCACGGTCGAATGGCAGGTCCTCCACCAGCAGACCGGCCAGCGCAGGCGTACCACCCCGCCGCTGGCTGAGGTGCCCTCCATGTTCGGCGGCCGGGGCCAGAACCCGGTCACCCGGCTGGCAAAAGGCATGGAACACCGCGAGGTTGGCCAGGGTGCAGCTCGGCAGGCGCACTTCCGCCCAGGCGGCCTTGAACAGGCGCAGCGCCGCCTGGCGGGTGAACTGTTCGAGTTCGCTGACCAGTTCGGTTTCCGGCTGCTCCTTGGTATATGCCGGGCCCATGGCCGGGTAGGCACTCAGCGCCGGGTTGTAGGCAGCCATCGCCCGTGGGCTGGGCAGGTTGGCCCCGGCGTAGAGCATCAGCCGCTGCGTCTGCAATTGCGGCATGCGCCCGGCGCAGGCCGCCAGCAACTCATCGATGGTTTGGCTCATGTTCAAGCCCCCCGCCGGCGGATCGAATCAGGGTGCTCGGCATCGTCACGCACCATGAGCATGATCGCGTCGCGCTTTTCCAGCAGGTGATGACGGAGGATCTCGCTGAGGCGCTTACCATCCCGCTCCTGCAAAGCGACGATCATGTCCTCGTGATCGTGCAGCGCCCTGTCCCACTTCGGCGCCTGCTGGTTGGACAGGTAGCGCAGCGAATGGATGCGCCGGTTCAGCGACAGGTACACCTGGCGCAACGCCGAATTGCGGGCGGCCAGGTTGATCAGGTCGTGGATCGAGCGGTTGCGGTGGTAGTAGCCCGGCAGGTCGTTCTGGTTCTTGCTGACCACCATGGCGTTGTGCAGCGCCTTGATCTCGTCCAGTTCCTGCTCGGTGATGCGCTCGCAGGCCAGCTCGCCGGCAAAGGCCTCGATGCCGCTCATCAGTTCGAAGGTCTCGCGGATCTCCTGCTCCGACATGCGCGCGACGCTGGCGCCGCGGTTGGGATTGATCTCGATCAGGCCCTCCATCGCCAGCACCTTCAATGCCTCGCGCAAGGGCGTGCGGGAAATGCCCAGGGTGTCGCACAACTCGCGCTCGTTGAGCTTCTGCCCGGCGCTCAGCACACCTTCGGTAATGAAGCTGCGCAGGTGCTCGACCACTGTGTCGTGCAGACGCTGACGTTCGAGGCGGGGCATCAGCGGCGACTTGTTTACTGTGTTCAACTCACTATTATTTTGCATTCAAAATCCTCATCGTAAGCGCTTGAAACCACGCTCTTATTCGAAAACCACAGTGAATACGGGAGACTCTAGCTCATTTTCGGGGGTTGACACAGCAGAATGACGCGCTATCGTATTTTGAATTCAAAATACAAAAACAAAAAGGAGTCACCCATGCTGAAGCTCGATTTCCACCCCGCCGGCCGTCACTTCCTGCAGATCCCAGGCCCGAGCCCTGTACCGGACCGCATCCTGCGCGCCATGAGCTACCCCACCATCGACCATCGCGGCCCGGAGTTCGGCGAGCTGGGACTGAAGGTGCTCGACGGCATCAAGAAGATCTTCAAGACCGTGCATCCCGTGGTGATCTACCCGGCCTCGGGCACCGGCGCCTGGGAAGCCGCGCTGTGCAACACCCTGAGCGCCGGCGACGAGGTGCTGATGTTCGAAACCGGTCACTTCGCCACCCTGTGGCAGAAGATGGCCCTCAGCCTCGGCCTCAAGCCGCAGTTCCTCGGACGCCCGGGCATCGAAGGCTGGCGCGGCGGGGTCGACGCATCGATGATCGAAGCGCACCTGCGCGCCGATAGCGCCAAGCGCATCAAGGCGGTGTGCGTGGTGCACAACGAAACCAGTACCGGCGTGACCTCCGACATTGCCTCGGTACGCAAGGCCATCGACGCTGCCGGCCACCCGGCGCTGCTGCTGGTCGACACCATTTCCGGCCTGGCCTCGGCCGACTATCGCCACGACGAATGGGGCGTGGATGTCACCGTCTCCGGCTCGCAAAAAGGCCTGATGCTGCCGCCGGGCATCAGCTTCAACGCGCTCTCGCCCAAGGCCATCGAAGCCAGCAAAAGCGCGACCCTGCCGCGCAGCTTCTGGGGCTGGGACGAAATCGTCGAGATGAACAAGACCGGCTACTGGCCGTACACCCCCAACACCAACCTGCTCTACGGTCTGAACGAAGCACTGGAGATGATTCTCGGCGAGGGTCTGGACAACGTCTTCGCCCGCCACAACCGCCTGGCCCAGGCCTGCCGTACCGCGGTGAACGCCTGGGGCCTGGAGATCCAGTGCGCCGACCCGAGCGTGTACAGCCCGGTGCTGACCGGGGTGATGACCCCGGAAGGTATCGATGCCGATGCCGTGCGCAAGGTGATCTACGAGCGCTTCGACATGTCCCTGGGCACGGGCCTTGGCAAGATGAAAGGCCGCATGTTCCGCATCGGCCACCTCGGCGACTGCAACGACCTGACCCTGATGGCGACCCTGACCGGTTGCGAAATGGGCCTGCAACTGGCCGGCGTGAAACTGCAATCCAGCGGTGTGCTGGCGGCCATGGATTACCTCGGAGGACAAGCGGTACCACTGCGCCGCGACTGATGTGAACAACGCCGTACCGGACGCTGCGGCCCCTGCCGCAGCGCCCTGAAAGACGAACTATCCCGAACTCCCGCATCGTCTGCGGGAACAATAAGAAATTGGAGATAGAACATGAGGTTTTTCCGTCTGCGCCCCACCACGGTGGTGCTGTTCATGCTGTGCGCCATGTATTTCATCACCTACCTCGACCGGGTCAACGTCAGCACTGCCGCTGTCGGCTTCGGGCCGGAATTCGGCCTGAGCAAGACCGAGATCGGTATCGTCTTCTCTGCCTTTGCCTACCCCTACCTGGTGTTCCAGATCATCGGCGGCTGGGTCAGCGACCGCTTCGGCGCCAAGCGCACCCTGGTGGTGTGCGGCCTGATCTGGGCTGCGGCCACGGTGCTGACCGGCCTGGCCGGTGGTTTCGTTTCGCTGATCATCGCCCGCGTCCTGCTCGGCCTCGGCGAAGGCGCTACCTTCCCTGCCGCGACCGCCGCCATGTCGCGCTGGGTACCCAAGGAAAAACGCGGCTTTGCCCAGGGCATCACCCACGCCTTCGCCCGACTCGGCAATGCCCTGGCCCCGGCGGCGATGATCGCGATCATGGCCACCTACGGCTGGCGCGAGTCGTTCTATGTCTGCGCGATCATCAGCTTCATCTGGGTGGCCCTGTGGGCGCTGGTGTTCACCGAATTGCCGAAAAACCATCCACGCATCTCTCAGCAGGAGCTGGATTCGCTGCCCGCCCCCAAGGTCAAGAACAAGGACCCGCTGCCCTGGGGGCGCCTGTTCAAACGCATGGCGCCGGTGACCATCGTCTACTTCTGCTACGGCTGGACCCTGTGGCTGCTGCTGAGTTGGGTACCGATGTACTTCATGAACCTCGGCCTGGACCTCAAGGGCACCGCCATCTTCGCCTCCGCGGTGTTCTTCGGCGGCGTGGTCGGCGACACCCTGGGCGGTATCGTCAGCGACCGCATCTACGCCCGCACCAAGAACCTCAACAAGGCGCGCAGCCTGATGGTCTCCATCTGCCTGAGCCTGACCCTGCTGTCGCTGGTGCCGCTGATGTTCACCACCGACATTCATATCTCCCTGGCCTGCCTGGCCATCGGTTTCTTCTTCTCGGAAATGACCATCGGCCCGATGTGGGCCATCCCCATGGACATCGCCCCCGACCATTCCGGCACCGCCTCCGGCATGATGAACACCGGCTCGGCGATGGCGGCGATCATCAGCCCGGTCGCCGCCGGCATGCTGATCGACGAGTTCGGCAACTGGCAGTTGCCGTTCCTTGTGAGCATCGGCCTGCTCGCCATCGGTGTGGCGCTGTCGTTCAAGATGAAGCCGCAAAACCGCTTCGAGTACACCAAGGCATCTGCGCCAGCCAGCGACAACGCGCAGCCGGCACCCGCCATCGGCAAGTAACCCCCGTGACCGCGCCTGCGGGCGCGGTCCTGATTAAGGAGCGACACCTTGAATACCGCAGCCCCTGCCGCGCACCTTGCGCAACTTATCGTCGACGCCCAACGCGCCAACCGCCCGTTGGGCGAACTCGATCCTGACCTGTATCCGAAGGACTTCGCCGACGCCTACCAGACCCAGCAAGCGATCTTCAGCCTGCGCGGCCTGGAAGTCGGTGGCTGGAAGATCGGTTCGAAATCCCACACCGGCCCGGTGCAGGGCTCTCCCCTGCCCGCCGACTGCCTGCACGCCCCGGCCAGCTCGTTTGCCCGCGCCGACTACGCCCCGGTAGGCCTGGAATTGGAAATCGCCTTCCGCTTCAACCGCGACTTCGCCCCCCGCGACGAGGCCTACAGCGAGGCGGAAGTGCATGCCGGCATTGGCGAAATGGCCGCCACCATCGAGATCGTCTCCAGTCGTTTTGCCGCGTTTCCCAAGGTCGAGCCGTTGACCCAACTGGCCGACCTGCTCAACCACGGCGCCTTGGTGGTGGGTGAGTTCGTGCCTTACCAGGAGGGTTTCCCGTTCGCCCAGCCGGCCCTGGAGCTGACCTTCAATGGCACAAGCATCGTGCCCGGCTGCGTCGCCAATCCGGCCGGCGACCCGCGCCGCCTGCTGACCTGGCTGGTCAACCATCACACCGGCCAGGGGCAGGTGCTGCCCAAGGGGCTGGTGGTCACTACCGGGTCGTTCACCGGGATGTATTTCGCCAAGGAGGCGGGTGAGTTGAAGGGGCTGATCAGTGGGTTGCCGGCGGTTTCACTGACGCTGACCTGAGCATGGTGCGGCGCGGCCCAGGTAGGAGCTGCTTTAGCTGCGATGGACCGCATAGCGGTCCCAAAACCTGCCAACTCGGTGAGCCTGGAGAAACGCGCCAGATCAGGCTCTGTGAATACGAAACAGGGCTTGACCAGGAGCTCGTGCGGGATGGTTTTTGGGACCGCTAGCGCGGTCCATCGCAGCTAAAGCAGCTCCTACCTGGACCGCGTCGGCCTTCGCCAAGAGGTGCTAAAAAGAGGCCCCGACTTCTCGGGGCCTCACCTGACACTACCTCACCCCCCCTCAAGCCGTTTCATAACTCCGATACCGCGGCTCCCAGAACATCGCCTCGATCGCCTCGCGCAGCACCTGCTCATCCTCCACCGCCGCCACGCCATCGGCTTGCGCGGCCAGGGCAACGGCCAGGGCGATCTTCTTGCTCACCTCCTGCACATCCCTCATCGCCGGCAGCATTTCGCCGGCCTTGGCGCTTTCCGCCAACGCCCTGGCCGAGGCCATCAGCATGCGCTCGGTGACCCGGCTGGCCTGGCTGACGATCACGCCCAGGCCGATGCCAGGGAAGATGTAGGAGTTGTTGCATTGGGCGATCTTGTAGGACTTGCCTGCCCATTCGACAGGCTGGAACGGGCTGCCAGTGGCAATCAGCGCCTTGCCTTCGGTCCACTTGAGCAGGTCCAGCGGGTGCGCCTCGATCTGCGAGGTGGGGTTGGACAGCGGCATGATGATCGGCTGACGGCAACCCTGGTACAGGGTCTGGATGATGGTTTCGGTGAACAGCCCGGCCTTGCCCGAGACACCGATCAGCACGCTGGGGCGGGCATTGCTCACCACCTCCTGGAGGTCCGGCCAGTCTGCCGCGAACTGCCACTGCGACAGCGAGTCGGTGGCATGGGCCAGGCGCGTCTGGAACGGATACAGGCCCTGCTGGCGGTCGGTCAGCAGGCCCTTGCTGTTGAGCAGGAACACCTGGCTGCGGGCCTGGGCATCACTCAGCCCCTCCTCGACCATCGCCTGGATGATCTGCTCGGCGATGCCGCAACCGGCCGAGCCGGCGCCGACGAAGGCGATGGTCTGCTGCGACAGCTTCTCGCCCTTGATCCGGCAGGCGGCGAGCAAGGTGCCGACGGTGACCGCCGCCGTGCCCTGGATATCGTCGTTGAAGCAGCACAGCTGGTCACGATAACGCTCCAGCAGCGGCATGGCGTTGGCCAGGGCAAAGTCCTCGAACTGCAGGAGCACGCCGGGCCAGCGCCGCTGCACGGCGGCGACGAAGGTTTCAAGGAAGTCATCGTAGGCCTGGCCGCGTACCCTCGGCTGCTTGAGCCCGAGGTATTCCGGGTCCTCCAGCAGGGCCGGATTGTGCGTGCCAACATCCAGCACGATGGGCAGGGTATAGGCCGGGCTGATGCCGCCGCAGGCGGTGTACAGCGACAGCTTGCCGATGGGAATGCCCATGCCGCCGATACCTTGGTCGCCCAGCCCGAGGATGCGCTCGCAATCGCTGACCACGATGACCTTGACGTTGTCCTTGGTGACGTTGGCAAGCATTTCGTCGATGCGATCACGCTCCTCGTAGGAGATGAACACGCCGCGATGGCTACGGTAGATCCGCGAGAATTCCTGGCAGGCCTTGCCCACGGTGGGGGTGTAGATGATCGGCAGCATTTCTTCGAGATGGGTGTCGACCAGCTTGTAGAACAGTGTTTCGTTGCGGTCCTGCACCGAGCGCAGGTAGACGTGCTTGTCCAGTGGCGTGGCCGCCTCGCTGAACTGGCGATAAGCCCGGGCGACCTGCTCTTCCAGGGTTTCCACCCGCGCTGGCAGCAGGCCCTGCAACTGGAAGCGCTCGCGTTCCACCTGGGTGAAGGCCGTGCCCTTGTTCAGCAATGGCGTTTCCAGCAGCGCTGGACCACGAAACTTCACGGGCAGTGGACGACGTTCTGACGACATGACGGTGACCTCGTTTGGTTGTTGTATTTTGAATTCAATATACCGACAACGAGTCGAAATGCAATTCAGCGCGCGCCGGTGCGCTGCCAGTAACCCGGCTCGTTGTAGAGCTCCTTAAGGTAGTCGACAAAAAACCTGACCTTGGCTGGCAAGTGCCGTTGTTGTGGCCAGACCGCCTGGATGTCGTAATCCGGCAAGGCAAATTCGTCCAGCACGGTCATCAGTTTCCCGGCGTCGAGTTCGGCCTGGATCTCCCAGGTCGAGCGCCAGCCGATGCCCACGCCGCGCTGCATCCACGCGGCGAGCAGTTCACCGTCGTTGCAGGCCAGGTTGCCGCTGACCTTCATCGCGACCTGACGACCGTCGCGCAGGAAGGTCCAGCCACGCTGCTGGCCGCCCTGCAAGGTGAACGCCAGGCAGTTATGGTCGGCCAGGTCCTCCAGGGTGCGCGGCTGGCCATGCCGGGCAAAGTACGCCGGCGTCCCGCACACCACGCGCTTGTTGGGGTAGAGCTTGACCGCGACATAGTTGGGGTCGCGGATCTCGCCGATGCGGATGCTCAGGTCGTAGCCCTCGCTGACCAGGTCGACCACGCTGTCGGTCAGGTTGAACGCCAGCTTCACATTGGGAAAACGGCGCTGGAACTCCAGGGCATGAGGAGCCACATGGAGCCGGCCGAACGCCGCCGGTGCGGAGATCTGCAGGCTGCCCTTGACCAGCGACGAGCTGCTGCAAATGGCCGCTTCCAGGTCATCGAACTCAAGCAGCAGCCTGGTGGCCCGCTCCAGCAATTGCTCGCCCAGGGTGGTCAGCTTCAGCCCGCGGGTGGAGCGATGCATCAGCTTCACCCCCAGGCGTTTTTCCAGGCTGTCGAGGCGCCGCCCGAGGATCGCCGGAGTGACCCCTTCGGTCAGCGCCGCCGCCGCGAAACTGCCCTTCTGCGCCACCTGGACGAAACTCTGCAATTCGACATATCGGCCCATTCCATACCTCAGGTATCGACAGAAACTAGTTTTACGGGCCTACACCAAGCCCAGTCGTTACTCCATGCTGCCACTCAATAAGAAAAATATCGACCCAGTGTCAGGAGAACGTTATGGCGAAAATGAGAGCGATTGAGGCGGCGGTTCATGTATTGCGCCGCGAGGGTGTCGAGGTGGCGTTCGGCATTCCCGGAGCGGCGATCAACCCGTTCTATGCGGCGATGAAGTCGGTGGGCGGTATCGACCACGTCCTCGCTCGCCACGTTGAAGGCGCCTCGCACATGGCCGAGGGCTACACCCGCACCAAGGCCGGCAATATCGGCGTGTGCATCGGCACCTCCGGCCCTGCCGGCACCGACATGGTCACCGGCCTGTACAGCGCCTCCGCCGACTCCATCCCGATCCTCTGCATCACCGGCCAGGCCCCTCGCGCCCGCCTGCACAAGGAAGACTTCCAGGCCGTCGACATCACCAGCATCGTCAAGCCGGTGACCAAGTGGGCGACCACCGTTCTGGAACCGGGCCAGGTGCCTTACGCCTTCCAGAAAGCCTTCTATGAAATGCGCACCGGCCGCCCAGGCCCGGTACTGATCGACCTGCCGTTCGACGTGCAGATGGCCGAGATCGAATTCGATATCGACGCCTACGAGCCACTGCCCGTGACCAAGCCAGCCGCTACCCGCAAGCAGGCGGAAAAGGCCCTGGCCCTGCTCAATGACGCCGAGCGTCCGCTGCTGGTCGCCGGTGGCGGCATCATCAACGCCGACGCCAGCGACAAGCTGGTCGAGTTCGCCGAACTGACCGGCGTGCCGGTGATCCCGACCCTGATGGGCTGGGGCACCATCCCTGACGACCACGCGCAGATGGTCGGCATGGTCGGCCTGCAGACCTCGCACCGCTACGGCAACGCCACCCTGCTCAAATCCGACCTGGTGTTCGGTATCGGCAACCGCTGGGCCAACCGTCACACCGGTTCGGTCGACGTCTACACCGAAGGCCGCAAGTTCATTCACGTCGATATCGAACCAACCCAGATCGGCCGCGTGTTCACCCCGGACCTGGGCATCGTCTCCGACGCCGGTGCCGCCCTGGACGTGTTCCTCGAAGTGGCCCGCGAGTGGAAAACCGCCGGCAAGCTGAAGTGCCGCGGCGAATGGCTGAAGGACTGCCAGGCACGCAAGTCGAGCCTGCAGCGCAAGACCAACTTCGACAACGTGCCGGTCAAGCCGCAGCGCGTGTACCAGGAAATGAACGAGGTGTTCGGCAAGGACACCACCTACGTCAGCACCATCGGTCTGTCGCAGATCGCCGGCGCGCAGTTCCTCCACGTGTACCAGCCGCGTCACTGGATCAACTGCGGCCAGGCCGGCCCGCTGGGCTGGACCATTCCGGCGGCGCTGGGCGTGGTCAAGGCCGACCCGAGCCGCAAGGTGGTGGCACTGTCCGGCGACTATGACTTCCAGTTCATGATCGAAGAGCTGGCAGTGGGCGCGCAGTTCAACCTGCCGTATGTCCACGTGCTGGTGAACAACGCCTACCTGGGCCTGATCCGCCAGGCGCAGCGTGGTTTCGAGATGGATTACTGCGTGCAACTGGCCTTTGAAAACATCAATGCCAGCGAAGCCGGCAACTACGGCGTCGACCATGTGACCGTGGTCGAGGGACTTGGTTGCAAGGCGATCCGCGTGTTCGAGCCTTTCGAAATCGCCCCCGCCTTGCGCGAAGCGCAGAAGATGGCGGAGATGTACCGGGTTCCGGTGGTGGTCGAAGTAATTCTCGAACGGGTCACCAACATCGCCATGGGCACCGAGATCAACGCGGTCAACGAGTTCGAAGAACTGGCGACCAGCGCCCACGACGCCCCGACTTCCATTCTGCCGATCCAGTGATCGCAAGGAGCAACCTATGCCTCGTTTCGCTGCCAACCTGTCCATGCTGTTCACCGAGCAGGACTTCCTGTTCCGCTTCAAGGCCGCCGCCGATGCCGGGTTCCAGGGCGTGGAGTACCTGTTCCCCTACGACTACGACCCGGCCACGATCAAGCAGCAACTCACCGAGCATGGCCTGACCCAGGTGCTGTTCAACCTGCCGGCCGGCGACTGGGCCAAGGGTG
>NZ_JBMDIJ010000083.1:0-25822 GCF_057808595.1 Pseudomonas sp. FG98
CCTGTGACCGCTCGGTTCGTAGCCGAGTACTCTATCCAGCTGAGCTACGAGTGCATTTGAAGCCGCGCATTATAGTTCGCTAAATCGTTTTGGCAACCACTTTTTCGTTTATTTTCAACTACTTAGTGATTCATGCCAGATTACAGCGCCCTACATGAATAATGGCGGAGAAGGGGGGATTCGAACCCCCGATACCCTTGTGAGGTATACTCCCTTAGCAGGGGAGCGCCTTCGGCCACTCGGCCACCTCTCCGCAACACGGGGCGTATAATAACCAGAGCCTTCCCCGTTTGCAAACTCTTTTTTGAAAAAAAAACGAGAAAAATTAAAGGCTTGGTTCTTCGTCCTTCTCTTTCTTGATCCGCAGGTAGATTTCCTCGCGGTGCACAGCCACTTCCTTCGGCGCATTCACGCCAATGCGCACCTGGTTTCCTTTGACGCCGAGCACGGTCACGGTGATTTCGCCATCGCCAATAATCAGGCTTTCGGCACACCGACGAGTCAGAATCAGCATACGTTACTCCTCACGGGATTCAGTTCAGGGACAACAGTCTGTAGGTAAAGCGGGCTTCGGGATGCAACCAGGACGGTTGCCGGCCTCTGCCTGGGTATCGACCAGCGCGCGTCGCGCACCGGTACAAATAAAGAGGGGCGCGGCCTGGCCGCGCCCCTGGGGACAACGCTTACTCGCCCTGGCGGGCCGGAGCGTCCAGCTCGAAGGCGGTATGCAGAGCGCGTACAGCCAGTTCCAGGTACTTCTCTTCGATGACCACCGAGACCTTGATCTCGGACGTGGAGATCATCTGGATGTTGATGCTCTCCTTGGCCAGGGCTTCGAACATGCGGCTGGCAACGCCCGCATGGGAGCGCATGCCGACACCGACGATCGAGACCTTGGCGATCTTGGTGTCGCCGATCACTTCACGAGCACCGATCTGGCTGGCAGTGGCTTCCAGCACCTGCTGCGCCTTGGCGTAGTCGTTGCGGTGCACGGTGAAGGTGAAGTCGGTGGTGTTATCGTGCGAAACGTTCTGCACGATCATGTCGACTTCGATGTTCGCGGCGCTGATCGGGCCGAGGATCTTGAAAGCCACGCCCGGAGTATCCGGTACGCCACGGATGGTCAGCTTGGCTTCATCGCGGTTGAAGGCGATGCCGGAAATGATCGGCTGTTCCATGGATTCCTCTTCATCAATGGTAATGAGGGTACCCGGACCCTCCTGGAAGCTGTGCAGCACGCGCAGCGGAACGTTGTACTTGCCGGCGAACTCGACGGCACGGATCTGCAATACCTTGGAACCGAGGCTGGCCATTTCCAGCATCTCTTCGAAGGTGATCTTGTCCAGGCGCTGGGCCTGGGACACCACGCGCGGATCGGTGGTGTAGACGCCATCCACATCAGTGTAGATCTGGCATTCGTCGGCCTTCAGCGCCGCCGCCAGGGCCACGCCGGTGGTGTCGGAGCCGCCACGACCGAGGGTGGTGATGTTGCCTTGCTCGTCGACGCCCTGGAAACCCGCGACCACGACCACACGGCCGGCCTTGAGGTCGCCACGGATCTTCTGGTCGTCGATTTGCAGGATGCGCGCCTTGTTGTGCGCGCTGTCGGTGAGAATCCGCACCTGGTTACCGGTGTAGGACACCGCCGGAATGCCGCGCTTCATCAGTGCCATGGCGAGCAAGGCGATGGTCACCTGCTCACCGGTGGACACGATCACGTCCAGTTCACGCGGAACCGGCTGATCGCTGATCTGCTTGGCAAGGTCGATCAGGCGGTTGGTTTCACCGCTCATCGCCGACAGTACAACCACCAGGTCATCGCCAGCTTCGCGGAATTTCTTGACCTTTTCGGCAACCTGCTCGATTCGCTCGATTGTGCCGACCGAGGTGCCGCCAAATTTCTGTACGATCAACGCCATTTCAAAGCCGCCTCAGCCCGTGAAGGGCACCCAATAAACAAACACAACGCCGACGGCCCGCCACTAGACGACGGGCCGCCGGCGCCTCAGACACCCTGCTCTGCGAATGGCACGGCCAGGGCCAATGCGCCGTCCAGCGCAGCGGCGTCCACGCCACCGCCTTGCGCCATGTCCGGACGACCGCCACCCTTGCCACCCACCGCCGCAGCGGCTTGCTTCATCAAATCCCCGGCTTTGAGTTGGCCGGTAAGGTCCTTGGTCACGCCGGCGACCAGTACGACCTTCTCTTCGTGGACACTGCCGAGCAGGATCACTGCGCGGCCGAGCTTGTTCTTCAATTGATCGACCAGGGCCAGCAAGGCCTTGCCGTCCTGACCGTCGAGACGCGCGGCCAGTACCTTGACGCCCTTGACGTCGACCGCGCTGTTGGCGAGATCGTCACCGGCGGCGCTGGCGGCCTTGGCCTGCAGTTGCTCCAGCTGTTTTTCCAGCTGGCGGTTGCGTTCGAGCACCGCCGACAGCTTGTCGATCAGGTTGTCGCGGCTGCCCTTGACCAGTTGCGCGGCTTCCTTGAGCTGCTCTTCGGCACCGTTCAGGTAGGCCAGTGCAGCAGCACCGGTGACCGCTTCGATACGACGCACACCGGAAGCCACGCCGCCTTCGCTGACAATCTTGAACACCGCGATATCACCGGTGCGCTTGGCATGGATACCGCCACACAGCTCGACGGAGAAATCGCCGCCCATGCTCAGGACCCGCACGCTGTCGCCGTACTTCTCGCCGAACAGGGCCATGGCGCCTTTCTGCTTGGCGGTTTCGATATCGGTCTCTTCGGTCTGGACTTCGGAGTTCTTGCGCACTTCGCGGTTGACGATCTCTTCCAGTTGCTTGATCTGCTCTGGCTTGACCGCTTCCGGATGGCTGAAGTCGAAACGCAGGCGCTGGCTGTTCACCAGCGAGCCTTTCTGTTGCACGTGCTCACCCAGGACCTCACGCAGCGCAGCGTGCAGCAGGTGGGTGGCGGAGTGGTTCAGCGAGGTGGCGTGCTGCACGTCGGCATCGACCTTGGCCTCGACCTGAGCGCCTACGCTCAGGCTGCCGCTGGCGATCACACCATGGTGCAGGAAGGCACCGCCGGTCTTGGTAGTGTCGCGCACGTCGAAGCGCACGGCACCGGCCTGCAGATAGCCGGTATCGCCAATCTGGCCACCGGATTCGGCGTAGAACGGCGTGCGATCGAGGATGACCACACCCTCCTCGCCTTCAGCCAGTTGCTCGACGGACTGGCCGTCCTTGTACAGGGCGACGATCTTTGCGTTGCCTTCAGTGGCGGTGTAGCCGAGGAACTCGGTGTCGACGTCGACCTTGACCAGGCTGTTGTAGTCCAGGCCGAAGGCGCTGGCGGAGCGGGCGCGCTCACGCTGGGCTTCCATTTCGCGCTCGAAGCCGGCTTCGTCGATGCTCAGCTCGCGCTCGCGAGCGATGTCGGCGGTCAGGTCCATCGGGAAGCCGTAGGTGTCGTACAGCTTGAACACCACTTCGCCCGGAATGACGTTGCCCTTGAGGTCGGCCAGGTCCTGCTCGAGGATCTTCAGGCCCTGCTCCAGGGTCTTGGCGAACTGCTCTTCCTCGGTCTTCAGCACGCGCTCGATGTGCGCCTGCTGCGACTTCAGCTCAGGGAAGGCTTCGCCCATCTCGGCCACCAGCGCGGCGACGATCTGGTAGAAGAAGCTGCCCTTGGCGCCGAGCTTGTTGCCGTGACGGCAAGCGCGACGAACGATGCGGCGCAGCACGTAGCCACGGCCTTCGTTGGACGGCACCACGCCATCGGCGATCAGGAAGCCGCAGGAACGGATGTGGTCGGCCACCACTTTCAGCGAAGGCTGGCCTTCGTCGGTGCAACCGATGGCCTTGGCCGAAGCGGCCAGCAGGCTCTGGAACAGGTCGATCTCGTAGTTCGAGTGAACATGCTGCAGGACCGCACTGATGCGCTCCAGGCCCATGCCGGTGTCCACCGAAGGTGCCGGCAGCGGGTGCAGGACGCCGTCCGCGGTACGGTTGAACTGCATGAAGACGTTGTTCCAGATCTCGATGTAGCGGTCGCCGTCTTCTTCAGGCGAGCCGGGCGGGCCGCCCCAGATGTCGGCGCCGTGATCGTAGAAGATCTCGGTGCAGGGACCGCACGGGCCGGTATCGCCCATGGTCCAGAAGTTGTCGGAAGCGTACGGCGCTCCCTTGTTGTCGCCGATGCGGACCATGCGCTCGGCCGGCACGCCGACTTCCTTGGTCCAGATGTCGTAGGCTTCGTCGTCGCTGGCGTAGACGGTGACCCAGAGCTTTTCCTTCGGCAGGTTCAGCCACTTGTCCGAAGTCAGGAAGGTCCAGGCGAAGGTGATGGCGTCGCGCTTGAAGTAGTCACCGAAGCTGAAGTTGCCCAGCATTTCGAAGAAGGTGTGGTGACGCGCGGTGTAGCCGACGTTCTCCAGGTCGTTGTGCTTGCCGCCGGCACGCACGCATTTCTGGCTGCTGACGGCGCGGGTGTAGGCGCGCTTTTCCTGGCCGAGGAAGCAGTCCTTGAACTGGTTCATCCCGGCGTTGGTGAACAGCAGGGTCGGGTCGTTGCCCGGAATCAGGGAGCTGGAGGCGACTCGGGTGTGTCCCTGCTCTTCGAAGAATCGAAGGAAGGCTTCACGGATTTCTGCGCTTTTCATAGGTTCTTCCACGGAAACGGCGGCCTGAGGCAAATGTGCGCGTCAAATGACGAAAACGACGGCAAAGGGCCGCATTATAGCCAGCCTGAGTGCCAGTTGTAGTGGGTTTATACGCTGCAAACCGCCATTCACGGATGAAAAGAAGGTTAATCGGGGCGATTTGCTTAGCAGGCTATGCTTTCCATTGGAAACTGTGATAAAAAAAGCCCCGCCATCACCCATGATGGCAACGTTCTCAGGGCGGGGTGCAATTCCCCACCGGCGGTAATTGCGCACCCTGCGCATAGCCCGCGAGCGCTTGCAGATCAAAGTCTGCAAGGTCAGCAGACCCGGTGTGATTCCGGGGCCGACGGTCACAGTCCGGATAAAGAGAGAACGGGATAGGCACCCTCGTGTCCGTTCGTCCGCATTTTCGCGAACGACCATCCCTTTCGATCCAGATGCCCTGTTTTTCATACAAACAGGAGTCCGTTTCAATGCAAGCAACCCCAATCGACAGCAAAGCCCACGGCAACGAGCGTATCGCCTTCGTCCAGGCTTGCTGGCACAAGGATATTGTCGATCAGAGCCGCAAGGGTTTCGTCGAGCAGATGGCCCAGCATGGCTATCAGGCCGGCGATATCGACTTCTATGAAGTCGGCGGTGCCTTCGAAATTCCCCTGCATGCCAAGCTGCTGGCCCGCAGCGGCCGCTACAGCGCGATCGTCGCCGCCGGCCTGGTGGTGGATGGCGGGCTGTATCGCCACGAGTTCGTCGCCCAATCGGTGATCAGCGGGCTGATGCAGGTCCAGCTGGAAACCGAAGTACCAGTGTTCTCGGTGGTACTGACCCCGCACCACTTCCATGCCGGTGACGAACACCAGAAGTTCTTCTTCGAACATTTCGTGTTGAAGGGGCAGGAAGCGGCGAATACCTGTGCCGATACCCTGCTGAAACTGCGAGCGTTGCGCCGCAGTGAAGTGCCGCAGAAACTGGCGGTATAAATGAAGAAGGCCGCGGTGAGAACCGCGGCCTTTTTTTGTTGCCCTGTTCCGGCCCTATCGCTGGCAAGCCAGCTCCCACAGGATTCTGCGTCGCCGCGGACATTGTGGGAGCTGGCTTGCCAGCGATGAGGCCAGTATTACTGGCCCAAGCCTTCAGTTGATGCCGGAACGATCAGGATCCCCGCCCGCAGCCCATTCTTCACCTTGGGATTGGGGAAGATGATCCTCGCCCCCTCCTCTTCCACAATCCAGCGCGTCTCGGCCAGGTCCTCGGCCAGCAGATAGCCCTTGGACAATTCCGAGAAGTTCTCGATATCCGCCGGCAGGTGCAGGTGGAAGCTGTCGCTGTGCTTGATGATCTCCCGTGAGACGCTGAACAGCTTCAGGCCATCCAGCCCGTCCACCTGCTCCGGCTCGCTGCCTTCGATGATCTGGATCAGCCGTGCTTCCAGGCGGTCGAGATTGACCTGCTGGTTCTGCCCGAACGGCCGCGCCTTGCCCAGTTCAAGGGTGAAGGACTCGGCATCCAGTTGCTCGTAGGTATAGGCGGTAAAGGTGATCGAGGTCTTGCTCTGCAGCAGAACCGCTTCCATGCCGGCCGCATGCAAGCGTGCCAGCTCGCGACGGGAATGCTTGCGCCCTTCCTTATAAGGATAGAGGGCGAACTGCTCGATCTTCGAACCACGAATCGCGGTATGCAGGTCGTAGTGCAACCGGGTGCGCCCCGGAACACTGAAGAAGGTCGCCGCCAGATGCTCCAGGTCGCCAGCGCGCAGGGCTTCCGCACCACTGGACAGCTCATGACGGCCATTGAACAGGCGGTTGACGTCCTGCTCGATATACCGCTCACCACGACGGATCGCCTCGGGGTTGCCGAACAGGAACAGAATCCGCGCCCGTGGCTTCACCTCACCCTTGGCGATCCGCCCGAGCAAATCGTCGAGCAGCTCGATGGGCGCGGTTTCATTACCGTGGATGCCGGCCGACAGCAGGACGTCCAGACCATTGTCCTGCGACTCCGGCGGCCGTACTTCCAGCGCTCCCTCGGCCAGCCAGCGCAAACGCGTGCCCTGCACCGTGGTCTGGGTCTTCTCGGCCGGTTCGCGGCCGACCAGGGTCAGATCAAGCAGTTTGCCGAGGGAGAGCATGGGGCGTATTCCTTAGTGATGATGTCCGCAATCGGGACCGTGGACGTGATCGTCATCGTCGCCGGCATCGGCCGGCTCCATTTCCAGTTGCAGGCTGACCAGGTTGGTCGCCAGCGGACGCAGCAGCAGGTTGGCGTACTCGCTATCGCCTTCCTCGACGTCGACACCGATCAGCAACTGACCGCGACCGTCCTGCTGGATCCACACTTCCTTGCCCTGCCAGATCACCGCAAAGCGGCTGGTGGAGGCTTCACGCTGGTTGCCATCTTCGTCTTCAAGGATCAGTTGCAGGGCGTCGGACATGTTCAAGTGCTCTTTCAGGGATTGAGTTGGAAGGGATAGACCGAGCCCAGCTTGAGAATCCGGGTCAGTTCATCCAGAGCCGTACGGCACTCCACCAGCAGTTGCGGATCGGCCAGGTCACGTTCGACGAGGCGGTCACGGTAGTGCTTGTCGACCCATTGGGTCAGGGTGTCGTACAGCGGGGCGGTCATGATAACCCCTGGATTGACCGCCGCCAGCTCAGTTTCATTCAGTGCCACGCGCAGGCGCAGGCAAGCCGGGCCACCGCCGTTCTGCATGCTCTGCTTGAGGTCGAACACTCGCACCTCGGCAATCGCGCCGCCCTGGGCGGTCAGGCCGTTCAGGTAGGCCCAAACCCGCTCGTTGTTGCGGCATTCTTCCGGCACCACCAGCAGCATGGAACCGTCGTCACGGGACAGCAGCTGGCTGTTGAACAGGTAGGAGCGCACCGCATCCTCCACCGTCACCTGGGCACGCGGCACACAGATAGCCTTGAAGTTGCCGCCGCGCCGGGCCAGCTTGTCCTTCAACTCGGCGAGCAAACGCTCGGTCTCGAGGAACGCGTCCTCGTGGTAGAACAGCACCTCGCCGTTACCCACGGCGATCACGTCGTTATGGAACACGCCCTGATCGATCACCGCCGGATTCTGCTGAGCATAGACCACGCCGTCATCACTCAGGCCGTGCAGGCGGGCCACGGCTTGCGAGGCCTCCAGGGTCTGCCGCGCCGGGTATTTCTGTGGTGCCGGGTAGCGAGTATCGAAAGCGCTGCGACCGAAGACGAAGAACTCGACCCCAGGCTCGCCGTAGGCACGGCAGAAGCGGGTGTGGTTGGCTGCACCTTCGTCACCGAACTGGGCCACGGCCGGCAAGGCGGCGTGATGGGCGAAGCGCTGCTGGTCGGCGAACATCGCCCCGAGCACGCGGCTGGTGGTCGGGTGCTCGATGCTGCGGTGGTATTTGCAGTTGAGGTTGGCGGCGGTGAAATGCACGCGGCCGTCGGCAGTGTCGGCGCTCGGGCTGACGGTGGCGGCGTTGGCCACCCACATGCTCGACGCCGAGCAACTGGCGACCAGCAGCGGCATGGCTTCCTTCGCCGCGCGCTGGATGACTTCGGCATCGCTGCCACTGAAGCCGAGGCGGCGCAACGCCGCCACATCCGGGCGCTCCTGCGGTGCCAGCACGCCTTGCTTGAAGCCCATGTCGGCCAGGGCCTTCATCTTGGCCAGGCCCTGACGCGCCGCCTCACGCGGGTTGGAACCCTGCTGGCTGTTGCTCTGCGAAGCCACGTTGCCGTAGGACAGGCCGCCGTAGTTATGGGTCGGTCCGACCAACCCATCAAAATTCACTTCAAACGATTTCATCGGTCAAGGCTCCGTGAACCTGTTGTTATAGGGCGACGCCGGGCGTCAGCGTAGCGGGCAGGACCAGGCTGGCGGTTTCCAGCGAGGCGACCGGGTAGGCGCAATAGTCCGCCGCGTAATAGGCACTGGCGCGGTGATTGCCGCTGGCGCCGACGCCACCGAACGGCGCGCTGCTGGCGGCGCCGGTCAGTTGCTTGTTCCAGTTGACGATGCCGGCACGGCTTTCCAGCCAGAACTGCTGGTAACGCGCATGGGAGTCCGACAACAGGCCGGCGGCGAGGCCGTACTGGGTGTTGTTGGCCTCGGCAATGGCAGCCGGGAAGTCGGCATAGCGGATCACTTGCAGCAAAGGCCCGAAGAATTCTTCGTCCGGGCGATCGGCCACGGCGGAAACATCGAGGATGCCCGGGGTCAGCAGTGCAGCCGTCGCCTCTGGCTGGGTCATTTCCAGCAGGGCGGTCGCGCCATTGGCCAGCAGATTCGCTTGCGCATCCATCAGCGCCCTGGCCGCACCGAGGGACACCACGGAGCCCATGAACGGCGCCGGCTGCTGGTCGAACCTGCCGACCGCAATGTTCTTGCTGACCTCGACCAGGCGGGCCAGCAGGCGATCGCCCCATGCACCCTGCGGCACCAGCAGGCGACGGGCGCAAGTGCAGCGTTGACCGGCGGAGATGAAGGCCGACTGGATGATGGTATAGACGGCGGCATCCAGGTCCTTGACCTCATCCACCACCAGCGGGTTGTTGCCGCCCATTTCCAGGGCCAGGATCTTGTCCGGGCGTCCGGAGAATTGTTGATGCAGCAGGTTGCCGGTACGGCTGGATCCGGTGAAGAACAGTCCGTCGATGCCCGGGTTGGCGGCCAGGGCCACACCTGTTTCCCGGGCGCCCTGCACCAGGTTGAGCACCCCCGCCGGCAGACCGGCGTCGACCCAGCATTTCACCGTCAGCTCGGCGACCTTCGGGGTCAGCTCGCTCGGCTTGAACACCACCGCGTTACCCGCCAGCAGCGCCGGAACGATGTGGCCATTGGGCAGGTGGCCGGGGAAGTTGTAGGGGCCAAACACCGCCACCACGCCATGGGGCTTGTGGCGCAAGACGGCGGTGGCATCGGCCAACGGGCCGCTCTTCTCACCGGTGCGCTCGCGGTAGCTCTGTACCGAGATGGCGACCTTGTTGACCATGCTGGTCACTTCGGTGGCGGCTTCCCACAGCGGCTTGCCGGTTTCCTCGCCGATGCAGCGGGCCAATTCGTCGGCATTGGCCTTCAGTTGTGCGGCAAAGGCTTCCAGCACGGAAATCCGCATGTCCAGCGACTGCCGCGCCCAACCCGGAAACGCCTGGCGCGCAGCGGCAACGGCCTGTTCGACCTGGGCGGCATTGGCGCCCTGCCCTGCCCAGACCACCGCCTGGGTGACCGGGTCAAGGGATCGCAGGGCGTCGCCCTGACCGGCCAGCCATTGGCCAGCGATGTAGTGAGTGGTCATTGGTTGGCCTCCCGGGGAGCGGACAGTGCAACGGCGCGCACCTGGTCGCCGGCGCTCAGGCGCAAGCGCTTGGCGGTCTGCGGATCGACCACCAGGGTGCCGGCGGCCAGACGCGCAGGTGCTGCGGCAATGCGGCAGTCTTCGCGCTTGCGGTTGTGGATGATGAAAGGCGTGGCGTCATCGCCCGGCGTGCCGATCGCCAGCACCAGCGGCTGGCTGTCGCGCACGGCGCGGATCCGCCGGGTTTCGCACTCGATGGCCGGGCCGGCGTCGAAGATGTCGACGTAGCCCTGATAGCTGAAGCCTTCGCTCTTGAGCATGGTCAGCGCCGGCTCGGTATCGCTGTGAACGCGACCGATCACATTGCGCGCCGCCTCGGAGAGAAAGCAGGTATAGAGCGGGAACTTGGGCATCAGCTCGGCAATGAAAGCCTTGTTGCCGACGCCGGTGAGGTAGTCGGCCTGACTGAATTCCATCTTGAAGAAGTGCCGGCCCAGGCTCTCCCAGAACGGCGAGCGACCCTGCTGGTCGGACATGCCGCGCATCTCGGCGATGATCTTGTTGCCGAACAGCTCGGGGAATTCGGCGATGAACAGCATCCGCGCCTTGGACAGCAGACGGCCGTTGAGGCCAGTGCGGCTGTCGGCACGCAGGAACAGCGAGCACAGCTCGGAGTTGCCGGTCAGGTCGTTGGCCAGGAACAGGGTCGGGATTTCCCGATAGATATTCAGCTCCTGGGAGGCGCTGACGGTCAGGCCGACCCGGTAGTTGTACCAGGGCTCGCGCAGGCCGACGGCGCCGGCGATGGCGGAAATGCCGACCACTTCGCCGGCATCGTTCTCCAGCACGAACAGGTAGTCGGCATCGCCACGCTCGGCCTCGCCGCGGAAGGTCTTCTCGGCCCAGCCGACCCGATGGGCCAGGCGGTCCTCGTTGGCCGGCAAGGTGGTCAGGCCGGTGCCGGTGCTGCGCGCCAGCTCGATCAGCGCCGGTAGGTCGCTGCTGCGTACGGGACGAACGATCATGCTATCTCCTCGGGCAGGCGCGCTGTGGGCGCCCGCGAAACTCGGCCGGTGGCTCTCAATACCCAAATCGCACTATCAAACCGCGACCAGGCGCACGCTGGCACCTTCGCCAACGCCTAGCGCCTCGACGGCTTCCTGGCTCAGGTAGACGGGCTTGCCCGGCACCCAGTCCAGTTCCAGCAGTACCGCGCGGTAGTCCTGCAACTGGCCGTTGGTGACCAGGTATTGACGGCCGCCCTTGGTCGGCTGCTCCTGCAGCTTGACCGGTACGACCCGGCTCTGGGCAATCGAACGGATGCCAGACACCCGCGCATGCAGGGTCGGGCCGCCGTCGAAAATATCGATGTAGTGATCGGTCTCGAAGCCTTCGCGCATCAGGATGTCGAAGGTGATCTGCGCCCGCGGATGGACCTGGCCCATGGCCTCCTGGGCCTCGTCCGGCAGCAACGGCACGTAGATCGGGTAATGCGGCATCAGCTCGGCGAGGAAGGTGCGGCTCTTCAGGCCGCACAGGCGCTCGGCCTCGGCATAGTTGAGATCGAAGAAGTTGCGTCCGATCGCGTCCCAGAACGGCGAGTCGCCATTCTCGTCGCTGTAGCCGACGATCTCGGTCACCACCGACTCGGCGAAACGCTCGGGGTGCGAGGCCATGAACAGCAGGCGGCCGCGGGAATTGAGCTCGGCCCAGCCGGTGTTCACCAGTTCCGGCAGCACATAGAAACTGGTCAGCAGGCTGTTGCCGGTAAGGTCATGGCACTGCGACAGGACGTGGATCTTGTTGTGGATCTTCAGCTCGCGGGACGCGTGCACGAAGGTCTCGTTGCGAAAGCTGTAGAACGGCTCGGAGTAGCCGGCCGAAGCGACGATGGCCGAGCAGCCGACCAGCTTGCCGGTGGCGGAGTCCTCGAGGACGAAGAAGTAGCTCTCTTCGCCATTGAAACTGACTTCGGCAGCGAAGGAGGTTTCCGAAGCGGAAATCTTGTCACCCAGGCGACCGGCATCGTCCGGCAGGGACGTGACACCAATGGGACTGTCCGCAGCCAGACGCTGTACTTCATCCAGGTCAGCCATTTGCGCGGGGCGCATCACCAGCATGGTGTCACTCCTTTCGGGTATACGGGCCGACGGCTTCGTCGGCGCAAAAAAAGCGGCGTGCGCACCTTGGGCGCAGGCCACGGAATCGGTTCGCCAGCCGCATCAGCGGCCGGCGAAGGTACAGCGGGGGCGAATCAGGCTTGGGTCAGCTTGGCGGCAGCGCGCTCGAAGCGGTCCAGGCCTTCGTCGATATCGGCATCCTCGACCACCAGGCTCGGGGCGAAACGGACCACGTCCGGACCTGCCTGCAAGACCATCAGGCCTTCCTGCTCGGCGGCGTTGAACACGTCCTTGGCCTTGCCCTTCCAGGCGTCGGTCAGTACGCAGCCGATCAGCAGGCCCATACCGCGGACCTGGCTGAACAGGCCGTACTTCTCGCCAATCTGCTCCAGGCGCGACTTGAAGCGCTGGTGCTTGGCCTTGACGCCGCTCAGCACTTCAGGGGTGTTGACGATATCCAGCACCGCGTTGGCAACAGCACAGGCCAGCGGGTTGCCGCCATAGGTGGTGCCGTGGGTGCCGACGGCCAGGTGCTTGGCCAGTGCGTCGGTGGTCAGGATCGCACCGATCGGGAAACCGCCGCCCAGGCTCTTGGCGCTGGACAGGATGTCCGGGATCACGCCGTAGTGCTGGTAGGCATAGAGGTGACCGGTACGACCGACACCGGTCTGTACTTCGTCGAAGATCAGCAGGGCGTTGTACTGGTCGCACAGGGCGCGGGCGCCTTCCAGGTAGGCCTGGTCAGCCGGCACCACACCGCTCTCGCCCTGGATCGGCTCGATCACCACGGCGCAGGTCTTGTCGGAAATCTGCGCTTTCAGTGCTTCCAGGTCGTTGTACGGCACATGGCTGATGCCTGTGATCTTCGGACCGAAGCCGTCGGAATACTTCGGCTGGCCGCCAACGCTCACGGTGAACAGGGTGCGGCCGTGGAAGCTGTTGACGGTGGCGATGATCTCGTGTTTTTCCGGGCCGAAGCGGTCGTGGGCGACACGGCGGGCCAGCTTGAACGCGGCCTCGTTGGCCTCGGCGCCGGAGTTGCAGAAGAACGCACGGTCGGCGAAGGTCGCGTCGACCAGCTTGCGCGCCAGCTGCAGGGCCGGCTCGTTGGTGAAGACGTTGGACACATGCCACAGCTTGTTGGCCTGTTCGGTCAGCGCGCTGACCAATGCCGGATGGGCATGCCCCAGCACGTTAACGGCGATGCCGCCGGCGAAATCGATCAGCTCACGGCCCGACTGGTCCCAGACTCGGGAACCGGCGCCGCGCACGGGAATGAAGGCGGCTGGCGCATAGTTGGGAACCATTACCTGGTCGAAATCGGCGCGTTGCACCGGAACTTGCTCAACGGACATCGGAGTCTCCTGAAGAGGAACGCCTGCCTGGAACTGGCGAGCGATGGGGGGATTGTAAGGAGAGATGAACACTTGGCCTTGTCGCCAAGCGACAACTTCTTATAGCGCCAAACCCTGTTTTTCCAAGGCTTTCGGCAATGCGACATATAGCTTCGCAAAGGCGCAGTTTAAACGGTGCGGGGGGCTGGCGGGGAGTGGCTGGAAGGCGGGAAAGGCAGGAAATTCAAGGTGTTCGATGATTGGTGGGGTGTCTGCTGGTTTTTCGGTGAGTCTGAGGACCTCATCGCCGGCAATGCCGGCTCCCACAAGGTACTGCGGTGCTCGCTTTCCCTGTAGGAGCCGGCGTTGCCGGCGATGAGGCCCTGAAGGTCACCCGCGCTCGGCAGGCACCGAGGAGAGCTCGAAAGGCGAACTGCTACGCCGCTGATTGCGATCTTCCCGCGGCGTGGCACCAAAGAAGTTGCGATAGGCACTGGAGAAATGCGGCCCCGAAGAGAAGCCACAGGACAGACCGATCTGGATGATCGACTTGCTGGTCTGCATCAGCATCTGCCGTGCCTTGTTCAGGCGCAGCTCCAGGTAGTACTGGCTCGGCACGCGATTGAGGTACTGCTTGAAGATCCGCTCAAGCTGCCGGCGCGACACACAGACATGCTGGGCGATTTCGTCGGTGGTCAGCGGCTCTTCGATATTGGCTTCCATCAGCAGCACAGCCTGGGTCAGCTTCGGATGACTCGAACCCAGGCGGTTCTGCAACGGAATGCGCTGGCGCTCACCACCCTCGCGGATACGCTCGACCACCAGTTCCTCGGACACCGCCCCGGCCAGCTCGGCACCGTGATCCCGGGCCAGCACCGCCAGCAGCAGGTCCACCACCGACATGCCGCCGCAGGCGGTCAGGCGATCGCGATCCCAGTCGAACAGATGACTGGTGGCGATGACCTTGGGGAAACGCTCGGCAAAATCGTCCTGCCAGCGCCAGTGCACGGCGGCGCGATAGCCATCCAGCAAGCCCAGTTGCGCCAGCGGATAGACCCCTGCCGACAGACCACCGACCACGCAACCGGAACGCACCAGTTGCTTGAGCGCAGCACCCAACGCAGCCCCCACCGCCAGCGGCGGCTCATCGGCGAGCAGGAACAGTTTCTGGCAATTGTCCAGGCGCCCGGTCCACGGCTCGCCCGGCAGACGCCAGTCGCCCTCGGTCGGCGGCTCGGCCTGGAGGAAGGCCAACTCGTAGGTCACGTCCGGGTGGACCTTCTGCGCCACTCGCAACACCTCTTCCGCCAGCGCCAGGGTCAGGGCCTTGGTGCTGGGCCAGATGAGAAAACCGATTCGCTGGGTGGTCATGGGGTTGGGTCCGAAACCTGAAGTGAGTCTGATGCCCGTCAGGATAGACGGGGGAAAGCTTGCCCGGCACACGCTGCGCGGGTGGCGCAGCATGACCTACTTTGGTGCAAAGCGGCAGTCAGAAAAATCCGCAGTTTATTTCAGGCTGCCCGACAGGAACTGCTGCAAACGCTCCGATTGAGGGCTGACCAGCACTTCGCGCGGATTGCCGCTCTCCTCCACCAGCCCTTTGTGCAGGAACACCAACTGGTTGGAAACCTCGCGGGCAAAGCCCATTTCGTGAGTCACCACCACCATGGTCCGGCCTTCCTGGGCCAGCGACTGCATGACCTTCAACACGTCGCCCACCAGCTCTGGGTCGAGGGCCGAGGTCGGCTCGTCGAACAGCATCACTTCCGGCTCCATCGCCAGAGCGCGAGCGATCGCCACGCGCTGCTGCTCGCCGCCGGACATATGCCCCGGGTAAGCGTCCTTGCGATGGGCGACGCCGACCTTGGCCAGGTAATGCTCGGCCTTTTCCAGGGCTTCCTTCTTGCTTACGCCGAGCACGTGCACCGGCGCTTCGATGATGTTTTCCAGGGCGGTCATGTGCGACCACAGGTTGAAATGCTGGAACACCATCGACAGCCGCGAACGCATGCGCTGCAACTGCTTGGGATCGGCGGCCTTGAGCGCGCCGTCCTTGTTCGGTACCAGCTTCAGCTCTTCGTTGTTGAGCAGGATCTTGCCGGCATGAGGCTGCTCCAGCAGGTTGATGCAGCGCAGGAAGGTACTTTTGCCCGAACCGCTGGAGCCGATGATGCTGATCACGTCGCCGGCCTTGGCGGCCAGGGAGACGCCCTTGAGCACTTCATGGCTGCCGTAGCGTTTATGCAGGTCCTGGATTTCTAGTTTGTACATGCTGTCGGTTCTCACAAAGCCTTCGGGCGTGGACACGCGAATGAATTAGCCGCGGGCATCAGCCCTTGCGCGGCGCCAGGTAGCCGAGCCAGCGGCGTTCGGCAAGCTTGAACAGGCGGACCAGGATGAAGGTCAGGCACAGGTAGAACACGCCGGCGGTGATGTAGGCCTCGAACGGCAGGTAGTACTGGGCATTGACGGTCCGCGCGGCACCGGTGATGTCGATCAGGGTCACGATGGAGGCCAGGCTGGTGGTCTGCAGCATCATGATCACTTCGTTGCTGTACTGCGGCAGCGCCCGGCGCAGGGCCGACGGCAGGAGGATGCGGCGGTACATCTTGTAGCGCGACATACCCACCGCCTTGGCCGCCTCGATCTCGCCATGGGGCGTGGCCTTGAGGCTGCCGGCGATGATTTCCGCGGTATAGGCACTGGTGTTGATGGCAAAGGCCAGGCAGGCACAGAAGGTCGCGCTGGACAGCCATGGCCAGAGGAAGCTCTCGCGGACGGCTTCGAACTGGGCCAGCCCGTAGTAGATCAGGAACAGCTGCACCAGCATCGGCGTACCGCGGATGACGTAGGTGTAGAGCCAGGCGGCGCCGTTGACCAGCGGCTGCTTCGAGACCCGCATCAGACCCAGCGGGATCGCCGTGAGCAGGCCGAAGAACAGCGAGATCGCCAGCAGCTTGAGGGTGGTCAGCAGCCCGCCCAGGTACAGCGGCAAGGCTTCCCAGATGACGTTGTAGTCGAAAATCATAGTTCAGCCGCCTTTACGCCAACCGAGTAGCGCTTTTCCAGGTAACGCAGGGCCAGCAGCGAGACGCTGGTGATCACCAGGTACAACGCGGCTACCGCCAGGTAGAAGGTGAACGGCTCGCGGGTGGCGTCGGCCGCCTGCTTGGCCTTGAACATCATGTCCTGCAGACCCACCACCGAAATCAGTGCGGTGGCCTTGGTCAGTACCAGCCAGTTGTTGGTGAAGCCGGGAATCGCCAGGCGGATCATCTGCGGCACCAGCACGCGGAAGAACACCTGCAGGCTGCTCATGCCGTAGGCCATCCCGGCCTCGGCCTGGCCTTTCGGGATGGCCATGAAGGCGCCACGGAAGGTTTCCGACAGGTAGGCACCGAAGATGAAGCCCAGGGTGCCGATACCCGCGACCAGCGGATTGAGATCGATGTACTCGTCGTGACCGAGCAGCGGCGCGACACGGTTGAGGATGTCCTGACCGCCGTAGAAGATCAGCAGGATCAGAACCAGATCGGGAATGCCGCGGATCACCGTGGCATACAGATCGCCCAGCCAGGCCAGCCAGCGCACCGGCGACAGGCGCAGGGCCACGCCGATCAGGCCGAGCACGATGGCCAGGGCCATGGACGACAAGGCGAGCTGTAGCGTCAGCCACACTCCATCGAGGATGACTGCCCCGTAGCCTTTCAACATGATGAGGTCCTCGACCTTAGGGATGAAAAAATGGTGCAAGCCTCAGCGCTTCTGCTGCTTGCACCATTGAGCGGTGGAACGACGGCGCTTACTGGGCGTCAGGGCCGTAGATATCGAAGTTGAAGTACTTGTCCTGGATTTCCTTGTACTTGCCGCTGGCACGGATGCCATCGATGGCGGCGTTGATGCGCTCCAGGTTTTCCTTGTCGCCCTTGCGCACGGCGATGCCGATGCCGTCGCCGAAGTACTTGGCGTCGGTGAAGGCCGGACCTGTGAAAGCGTAGCCCTTGCCGGCGTCGGTCTTCAGGAAACCGTCTTCCAGCAGGGTAGCATCGGCCACGGTGCCATCCAGGCGGCCGGCGGTAATATCCAGGTAGATTTCGTTCTGGGTGCCGTAAGGAACGACGGTGGCGCCTTTCGGAGCCAGGACTTCCTTGGCGAAGCGGTCATGGATCGAACCGCGCTGTACGCCGATCTTCTTGCCTTGCAGCTCGGTCAGGCCTTCGCTGATCACGGTACCTTCCTTCATCACCAGGCGAGCCGGGGTCAGGTAGTAGCGCTTGGTGAAGTCCACCGACTTCTTGCGGTCTTCGGTGATCGACATGGACGACAGGATGGCGTCGATCTTGCGCACTTTCAGCGCCGGGATCAGGCCGTCGAACTCCTGCTCGACCCAGGTGCACTTGACCTTCATCTGCTCGCACAGGGCATTGCCGATGTCGTAGTCGAAGCCGACGATGCTGCCGTCCGGTGCTTTCGAGGCGAAGGGTGGGTAGGCGGCTTCGATGCCGATACGCAGCGGTTTTTCGTCAGCCACGGACACCAGGGAAAACACGGACAGCGCCAGCGCGCCAAGCAATGCGAGTTTCTTCATCTGGGAACTCCAATCGGTAAAGGGCAATGCCAGGCAGTACGACTGCCCACTATGCGAATGAGTACAACGCAGAGCTGCGCGGGACCGGACCACAGGTCAGGTGTCACGAGCAAGTGATCGGCATTTTAACGACAGCTCGAAAGCCGATATTTCTTCAAAGCGACAAGTAGTTACAGAAGCCTTTGAAGAGCGGCCGGGAGATATTGACAGTTTCGGAGGAATATGCAAAAGCGAAAAACAAATAACCTATGAACAAAGCAATAACCGGGCCCATTATTGGCAAACCCTTGTATCACGGCAAGTCCAGCCGTTTGGGTGTGGGAAATTTCATCTTCCGACGCACCACGCTTGAGCGAATCCGTTTCGTTACGCCCCATTTTTGTACGCAAGCGGCGACGGAAAGGTTACCGATGAAAGTCGAAGTAACAAAAAACCCAAGGCCCTGTGAGCAGATCGCTTACAGGGCCTTGGGTTGATTTCCTTCATCTGTGTTGGTGCTGATGGCCTATCGCTGGCATCGCGTGCACCGCTAAACCTGTGGGAGCTGGCTTGCCAGCGAAGAGGCCATCAGCAACACAGCCAACTCTGGCTCAGTGCGTCAAGCCACGTTCATGGTCTTGTGCGTCTCCACCAGATGCGCCACCACACTCGGGTCGGCCAGGGTCGAGATATCGCCCAGCGCGTCGTACTCGGCGGTAGCGATCTTGCGCAGGATGCGCCGCATGATCTTGCCCGAGCGGGTCTTCGGCAGGCCAGGCGCCCACTGAATGACATCCGGCGAGGCGATCGGACCGATCTCCTTGCGCACCCAGTTCTTCAGTTCGATACGCAGCGCTTCGCTCGGCTCCTCGCCACCGTTGAGGGTGACGTAGACGTAGATGCCCTGCCCCTTGATGTCGTGCGGCACGCCAACCACCGCGGCCTCGGCGACTTTCGGGTGGGCGACCATGGCGCTTTCGATCTCGGCGGTACCCATGCGGTGCCCGGAAACGTTAAGCACGTCGTCCACGCGACCGGTGATCCAGTAGTAGCCGTCCTCGTCGCGACGAGCGCCGTCACCGGTGAAGTACATGCCGCGGAAGGTCTTGAAGTAGGTATCGACGAAGCGATCGTGGTCGCCGTACAGCGAACGCGCCTGACCCGGCCAGGAGTCGAGGATCACCAGGTTGCCCTCGGCAGCACCTTCGATCAGGTTGCCCAGGTTGTCCACCAGGGCCGGTACTACGCCGAAGAACGGACGGGTCGCGGAACCCGGCTTCAGCGCCGTGGCACCTGGCAGCGGGCTGATCAGGATGCCGCCGGTCTCGGTCTGCCACCAGGTGTCGACGATCGGGCAACGCTCCTTGCCGACGGTCTGGTGGTACCAGTTCCAGGCTTCGGGGTTGATCGGCTCACCGACAGAGCCCAGCAGGCGCAGACTGGAGCCATCGGCACCGGCCACGGCGGCCTGACCTTCGGCCATCATGGCGCGGATCGCGGTTGGCGCGGTGTAGAGGACGTTGACCTTGTGCTTGTCGACGATCTTCGACACACGGGTGATATCCGGATAGTTCGGCACGCCTTCGAACAGCAGGGTGGTCGCACCGTTGGCCAGCGGGCCGTAGACGATGTAGCTATGACCGGTGACCCAACCGACGTCGGCGGTGCACCAGTAGATTTCACCCGGGCGGTAGTCGAACACCCGCTCGTGGGTCATCGCCGCGTAGACCAGGTAGCCGGCGGTGGTGTGCAGCACGCCCTTCGGCTTGCCGGTGGAGCCGGAGGTGTAAAGGATGAACAGCGCTTCCTCGGCGCCCATTTCCTTCGGCGCGCAAACGCTGCCGGCCACTTTCATCAGGTCTTCGTACCAGATGTCGCGGTGCTGGTTCCACTTGATGTCGGCACCGGTGCGCTTGCACACGATGACTTTCTGGATGCTGCTGGTTTCCGGGTTGGTCAGGGCATCGTCGACGTTGGCCTTCAACGGCGTACGGCGACCGCCACGCAGACCTTCGTCGGCAGTGATCACCACCTTGGACTTGCAGTCGATGATGCGACCGGCCAGAGCTTCCGGAGAGAAGCCGCCAAACACCACGGAGTGGATCGCACCGATGCGGGCACAGGCCAGCATGGCGACCACGGCTTCAGGGATCATCGGCATGTAGATGGTGACCACGTCACCACGGTGCACGTCCTGGCCACGCAGGGCGTTGGCGAACTTGCACACCTGCTCGTGCAGTTCGCGGTAGGTGATGTTGCGGTGTTCGGAAGGATCGTCGCCTTCCCAGATGATTGCGACCTGGTCGCCGCGCTCTTCCAGATGACGGTCAAGGCAGTTGTAGGAAACGTTCAGGGTGCCATCGGCGAACCACTTGATATCGACGTGGTGGTCGTCGAAGGAGGTCTGCTTGACCTTGGTGAAGGGCTTGATCCAGTCGAGGCGCTGGGCCTGCTCACGCCAGAAGCCGTCCGGGTTGATCACCGACTTCTGATACATGGCCTTGTAAGTGGCCTCATCGGTCAGGGTATTCGCCGCAACCTCGGGACGAACGGGGTACAGGGAAGCCGCACTCATCTTTGTTACCTCGGTGTAATAGTTGTTTTTGTATGACCTCGTTTTAACTGTACCAGAGCCGTCCGGGCCATTCGACGTTGGTAGTAACGCCATGGTCTTTTCGCCAGCCCCGTCGAAAAAACCGCTCTGGAACGAGCGTTCCGCATCCACCGACAAAAAATGCCAGGCGATTGTTACGAAATCTGCCAACAGTGTTTATCAAAACCTCGACTGTTTCAGTTTGATGGCACCCCCTAAAATTCACCTCGCCAGCAACGGCAACGAGATTAACTTCAGGTTACAGCCCCCACGAAGGCATGTTAATCCCGGGATAACTTTCCGCTTTTACTTTGCTGCAACGTAGCGCCACAAGCGCTACGCCCCCTTATTCGACCTAGAACAGGTGATTTGAAGATGAAAGCTTTACTGGTTTTGGTACTCGGTAGTGTTTGCGGCGTGGCCATGGCCGACGATCTGGCAAATAACGGCGCCGAGCAGATTCCGGTTGAACAGTACAGTTACTCGCAGCATCTGGATATCGCCAAAGTCATTTCCATGAGCGAGATCCCGAACGTTTGCGAAGTGGTTCCAGCGCGTATGACCTATGAGGACTCCCAGGGTCAGAAGCACATCCTCGAATACCGAGTCATGGGTAACGGCTGCTCCAACGGCTAACTTCCCCTCCGTGGCGAGTGCGCCTCTTTAATTAAAAGAGGCGCCACGCCCGAAATAATACTCCCTTAATAAACCCTGTTGCCGAATGCAACTTTCCGGTTATTCGGCCGACTTGCCAATTGCATAATCACGCAACTTGTTGGCAATCGTCGTATGGGAAACCCCCAGGCGTTTGCCCAATGCCCGACTGGTGGGATATTCGCCCTGCAGGGCTTCAAGTACCGCCTTCTCGAAGCGTCCGACAATCTGCGCCAGATCGCCATCCAGGGAGAACTCACCCAGGGGCTGGCGTGCGCCGTAATCCGGCAAGCGAATATGCTCGGCCTTGACCACGCCGCCATCACACAGCGATACCGCCTGGAACAGCACGTTCTCCAGTTGCCGCACATTGCCCGGCCAGTGGTACTGGCTCAGCCGCTCCAGCGCCGCCGGCGCCAGGCGCGGTAGCGGGCAGCCGATCTGGCGGCTGGCCTGGTCGAGGAAGTGGTCGACCAGCGGCGAAAGACCGTCGAGGCATTCGCGCAGCGGTGGGATATGCAGGGACAGCACGTTCAGGCGGTGATACAGGTCCTGACGGAATTCGCCGCGGGCGCAGAGCTCGGACAGGTCCACCTGGGTCGCGCAGATCACCCGCACATCCAGGTAAACCTCCTCGTCGCTTCCGACCCGGCGGAAGCAGCCATCCTGCAAGAAGCGCAGCAGCTTCACCTGCAAACGCGGACTCATCTCATCGACGCCATCGAGAAACAGCGTGCCCCCGGCGGTCAGCTCCAGCAGGCCCAGCTTGCCCTCGGCCCGCGCCCCCTCGAAGGCCCCCGGCCCGTAGCCGAACAGCTCGGTCTCGGCCATGGATTCCGGCAGGCCGGCACAGTTGAGGGCCATCAGCGGCGCCTGCCCGCGCGGACTGGCCAGGTGACAGGCGCGCGCCAGCAGCTCCTTGCCGGTGCCGGTCTCGCCCTCAATCAGCAGCGGCGCATCCAGCGGCGCCATGCGCCGCGCTTCGCGGACCACGGCGGCCATCACCCGTGAGCTCTGGAAAATGCTGTCGAAACCGCGCAGCTCCTGCTTGCGCACGTTGTAAATACGCTCGCCGATACGGTCGGCACGGTGCAGGGTCAACACCGCGCCAGCCAGGGCCTCGCTGTCGTCGTGCTCGGATTGCAACGGGGCGATATCGGCAAGGAACACGTCGTTCCTAATCTTCACCCGCAGGCCGTTGATCCGCGCCTTGTTGGCCCGCACCAGTTCCGGCAGGTCGAAATCCTCGGCGTAGCGCGACAGCGGAATCCCCGGCACTTCGTCGACCCGTACCCCGAGCAACTGTGCCGCAGCACGGTTGGCGGCGACGATCGAGCCGCCCATATCGATGGACAGCACCGGGAAGTCCAGGGCACCGAGCAGGGCATTGAGCTCCATATGCCGGCGTTCGCTGGGCATCAAGCCGACCCGCTTGACCCCGAACACCCCGGTGATCGCCTCGAACTTGGGGCGCAGCGCCTGGAATTGCAGGTTGATCAGGTTCGGACAGTGCAGGTAGATCGCGTTGCCGTGCTCGCCACCCACCTCACCGCGGGCGACGTTGATGCCGTACTCGACGAGCAGGTTGAGGATGTCCCGCAGAATGCCGATGCGGTTCTGGCAGTGCACTTTGATGCGCATGAAAAAGTCTCGCGAAGCGACAAGGACGGCGATTTTTCTGAAGGACCGCCGGAAAATTTGTAAATAATACGTTACAAAAATCGGCATTCCCAGCACTTCACCAAGCCGCATTTGCGCTATCCGGCCGTTCCCGTAAAGCCTGCGTTACAAAAAACACACCCTCAGCCCCCAGCGGGCGTCGCTCACCAGGCTGCAAATCCCTCGGCGGAGGACTATTTCTAAGGGCATGGCGCAAGCCGCACACAACAATAAAAGCCCTCAGCAGGAGAGCAGCATGAAACAGACGCAGTACGTGGCCCGTGAGCCCGATGCGCAGGGTTTTATCGATTACCCGCCGCAGGAACATGCGGTGTGGAACACCCTGATCACTCGTCAGTTGAACGTGATCGAGGGTCGCGCGTGCCAGGAATACCTGGACGGCATCGAACAGCTCAACCTGCCCCACGACCGCATTCCGCAGCTCTCGGAAGTCAACGCGGTGCTGGGCGCCACCACCGGCTGGCAAGTCGCCCGGGTACCGGCGCTGATCCCCTTCCAGACCTTTTTCGAACTGCTCGCCAGCAAGCGCTTTCCAGTGGCTACCTTCATTCGTACGGAAGAAGAGCTGGATTACCTGCAGGAACCGGACATCTTTCACGAAATCTTCGGGCACTGCCCACTGCTGACCAACCCCTGGTTCGCCGAATTCACCCACACCTACGGCAAGCTCGGCCTGGCCGCGACCAAGGAACAGCGCGTGTACCTGGCGCGCCTGTACTGGATGACCATCGAGTTCGGCCTGATCGATACCCCGCAAGGCCGGCGCATCTACGGCGGCGGCATCCTGTCCTCGCCGAAGGAGACCGTCTACAGTCTTTCCGACGAGCCGGAACATCAGCCGTTCGACCCGCTGGAAGCCATGCGCACGCCGTATCGCATCGACATCCTGCAGCCGGTGTACTTCACCCTGCCGAACCTGAAACGCCTGTTCGACCTGGCCCACGAAGACATCATGGGCATGGTCCAGCACGCCATGCAGCTCGGCCTGCACGCACCCAAGTTTCCACCCAAGGCGGCCTGAGCCGCCCTGCACTCCTATAACAATCCATCTGGAAAGCCATTACCTATGAACGCCTTGTCCCAAGCCCACTGCGAAGCCTGCCGCGCCGATGCGCCGAAAGTCAGCGACGAAGAACTGCCGGAACTGATCCGCATGATTCCGGACTGGAACATCGAAGTCCGCGACGGAATCATGCAACTGGAGAAGATCTACCTGTTCAAGAACTTCAAGCACGCCCTGGCCTTCACCAACGCCGTAGGCGAGGTCTCCGAAGCCGAAGGCCATCACCCGGGCCTGCTGACCGAATGGGGCAAGGTCACCGTGACCTGGTGGAGCCACTCGATCAAAGGCCTGCACCGCAACGACTTCATCATGGCAGCACGCACCGACGAAGTGGCCAAGACCGCCGAAGGGCGCAAGTGATGCACTTCCAGGCCATCACCCGGGTGCCGGGTGATCCCATCCTCGGCCTGATGGAGGCCTACGCCAAGGACACCAACCCCGCCAAGTTCGACCTGGGTGTCGGCGTGTTCAAGGACGCCCAGGGCCTGACGCCGGTCCCCCGCGCGGTCAAGGAAGCCGAACGCCGCCTGGTGGAACGCCAGGCCAGCAAGAGCTACGTCGGTGGCCATGGCGATCCGGCCTTCGGTCGACTGCTCAGTGAGTTGGTGCTGGGCGCGGACTCGTCGCTGCTGCGCGAACATCGCGCCGGGGCAACCCAGACCCCTGGCGGCACCGGCGCCCTGCGCCTGGCCGCCGAGTTCATCCAGCGCTGCCTGCCGGGCCGTGGAATCTGGCTGAGCAATCCGACCTGGCCGATCCACGAAACCATCTTCGGTGGTGTCGGGCTCAAGGTCGGTCACTACCCCTACGTCGGCGCGGACAACCGCCTCGATGTGGCGGGCATGCTCGCTGCACTGGAGGCGGCGCCCGAGGGCGATATCGTCCTGCTGCACGCCTGCTGTCACAACCCGACCGGTTTCGACCTGTCGCGGGACGACTGGGGCAAGGTGCTGGAGGTCGTGCGGCGGCGCTCGCTGCTGCCGTTGATCGACTTCGCCTACCAAGGCTTCGGCGACGGCCTGGAAGAAGACGCCTGGGCAGTACGCCTGTTTGCCAGCGAATTGCCCGAGCTGCTGATCACCAGCTCCTGCTCGAAGAACTTCGGCCTGTACCGCGAACGCACCGGCGCCCTGCTGGTGTGCAGCCATGACCCGGAAAAGTTGCTGGATGTACGCAGCCAGCTGGCATTCATCGCCCGTAATCTGTGGTCGACGCCGCCGGATCATGGCGCGGCAGTGGTGGCGGAGATCCTGGGTGATCCCGAGCTGAAAGGCCTGTGGATCAGCGAGGTCGAGGAAATGCGCCAGCGCATCGCACGGCTGCGCAGCGGGCTGGTGGAGGCCCTGGTGCCCCATGGATTGGGTGAGCGGTTCGCGCATATCGCCCGGCAGCGCGGGATGTTCTCCTATACCGGGCTGTCGCCGCAGCAGGTGGCGGCGCTACGCGAGCGGCATAGCGTCTATATGGTCGGGACCGGGCGGGCGAATGTCGCAGGTGCCGATGAACAGCGGCTGGATGTCCTGGCTGCGGCGATTGCCGACGTTTGTCACTGAATTTGCTCTGTTGCTACTGGCCTCATCGCTGCATGGGTATCTACACAACTCAATCAGGCGTAACACAGACCCTGTGGGAGATTCTATGGTTTTGGCCAAGCATTTTTAGGCTGTTTTCGGTTGGTACTCGTCTCCGCTTTTTAGCAAGGCGAATACCACCCGAGCCAGCTTGCGGGCCAACATAACCAAGGCTTGAGTCGTTGAGTATTTGCCGTCACGCCGAGTCTGGTAATAGGACTTCCACCTCGGTGAACGACTGGCCGACATTGCTGCGTTATGCAGCAGACGTCGTACTTCTGAGTCGCCTCTCTTCGTCAGCTTTGCCTGGCCTTTCTTCTGCC
>NZ_JBMDIJ010000084.1:0-25546 GCF_057808595.1 Pseudomonas sp. FG98
TTTTACGACGGCTTCGCCGCCGATCGCGGCTAACAGCCGCTCCCACAGGGTCCGTTTTGCACCTCGCCAAAGATGTGTAGATACCTATGCAGCGATGAGGCCATCAACAGCACTACAGGACTCAAGCCTTGCGCTTGAGCGGCTCACCTTCGAACTTGACCCCGGCCAGGCCGTGGGCGATCAGGGCGCGGATGTTGCCGTGGTCGTTGCCTTCCGGGGTCGCGACCACCGAGCGGTAGTGCTCGCCGAAGGCCAGCAGCGCTTCCTGGTCGCTCAGGCCTTCCAGCAGGGCCAGGCCTAGGGTCTTGCAGGAGCCTTCGTTCTGCCCGGCGGCGCTTGGCAGGCCGCCATTGTCGAAGGCGGTCTGGGTGTAGTCATAGTGCTCGGCGACGAACGCCAGGGTGTCGGCGAAAGCGTGTTCGCCACTGGCGAGGCTGGTACGCAGGGTGTTCAGGTCAGTCATGCGGTTTTCCTTTGGCGAACGCGGCTTGCTGCTCGGCGCTGGCTTCTTTCTGGTATTGGCTTTTCCACTGCTCGTAAGGCATGCCGTAGACCACCTCGCGGGCGTCATCCAGGCTTACCTCGATCTGCCGATCGTCCGCCGCTGCCTTGTACCACTTGGACAGGCAGTTGCGGCAGAAGCCGGACAGGTTCATCAGGTCGATGTTCTGCACGTCGGTACGGTTGCGCAGGTGTTCGACCAGGCGACGGAACGCCGCCGCTTCGAGTTCGAGTTGTTCTTGCGGGGTCATGGCTTTCTCGTTATCAGGCGATTCGGTTCTTCAGGTGGCGGCCACCGTTGATGACCACGTTGCTGCCGGTGCTGTACTGGCTTTCGAGGAGGAACAGCACCGCGTCGATCAGCGGCTGGGCGCCGGGCTCGAACTCCAGCAGGGCCTTTTTCAGGGTCTGCTGGCGGTAGTGTTCGTCACCGCCTTCCTTGAGGATCAGCAACCCCGGGAGGATGCCGTTGACCCGGACTTTCGGCGCGTACTTCTCGGCGAACGACAGCACCATGTTCTGCAGCGCGGCCTTGGTCGCGGCATAGCCGATATGGCTCTTGCTGCCGCGGGACGAGGTTTCGTCGCAGATATGGATGATGTCCGACTTGTCCAGCTTGAGCAGTTGCTCGCCCAGGGCCAGGTTCAGGTGGTAGGGCGCCTCGACATGCAGCTTGAACATGGTGTTCAGGTTGTCGAGGTCGTCGTCCAGCCACAGCGAGGCGTTGTGGATGATCGCGCGCAAGCCGTCGTAGTGGCTGCGCAGGTGATCGATCAGCGCTTCGCGGTCGCGCTCGCTGCACAGGTCGGCCTGGAACGGGATGATGTTCGGGTGCGCCAGGGTGGTGATCTTGCTGCGGCTGGCGCTGACCACCGTGTGGCCGGCCTGCGCCAGTCGTGTGGCCAGCGCCAGCCCGACTCGCTGGCTGCCACCGGTAACTAGGATTGGGCTGTTCATATGCGGGGACGATCAACTTTTTCAGGTTCGCGGTCAGGTGCCAGCATACCCGAACTCACCTGGAATGACCGCCCCCGGCCGGTCAGCGGCTTTCCAGCGATTCGCCGCGACGGGCGGGCGCCGACGGACGGGCATTGAGCCAGTTGGCCAGGCAGCGGGTCGACAGCGGAATGAAGAAGTACACCATCAGCGGAGTCAGGCCGAGGGTACTGAGCAGGATGCGCGGCAGCAGGGCCATTTCCGCCAGCCAATGGCCGAACAGCAGGTTGAAGGCCAGCGATACCGGGAAGAACGCCAGCCAGATCGCCACGGCCTGCTTCCAGCGCGGCGGACGTTGCGCGGCATGGGCGCCGAACCAGCCTTCGATACCGCTGACGCGCTGCTCGGTGGGTTGCTTGAACAGACCATTGCCACGGGCCAGCCAGGCGCTGCGCGAGGCGGAGAACTCCCAGGCGTGCAGGGTCTTTTCGTCGACGAAGCGGAAGATGATCTGGAACTCATCGCCCTGGGGCGGCGGCGCCAGTACGCCGGAACCCAGGTAGCCGGGGAAGTCGGTGGCGAGCTGCTCGCCTTCGTGCAACCAGGCGATCATGTCCTGGTAACGGCCCTCGGCAACACGCCGGGCGACCATCAAGGTGACGGGTGGGGTAGACATCGTGTATCTCCTGGCAACGGGTCGCGGCGGGTAGCCCCGACCCTTGGTCGCCACCCGGGGTGTTGGGTGGCGTCCGAAATCAAGCAAGGATTATTCCGGAAATAATGTGACTCGTCAGTGTCAGCTTTGAACCAGCGCACAGCAGGCATTTGGCTTCGCTGTTGAAGGGCGGGGTAGAATGCTGGTCTTTTTCCTACAACCCGCAGCGTACAAGGCGATGATCGAGCGTCCCCCGGCTTCACTCAGCGAACGCGGTCTGGACCACGAGGAGCTGTTTCCCATCCGTGAAGTCGCACGGTTGACCGGCATCAACCCGGTGACCCTGCGTGCCTGGGAGCGTCGTTATGGCCTGGTGCGTCCGACACGCACCGAAAGTGGGCATCGCCTGTATTCCCGCGCCGATATCGACGAGGTACGGCATATCCTCGGCTGGATCGAGCGTGGTGTGGCGGTGAGCAAGGTCGGCAAGATCCTCGCCCGCGACCGTGCCACTCCGACCCCGTCCCACGAAATCGTCGAGCCGGCCGCGCCGAAGGATCATGAGCACTGGCAGCACCTGCTGCGCCAGGCTGCGCAGCGTTTCGACGAGGCCCGGCTGGAGCGGCTCTACGGCCAGGTCTTCGCCAGCTACCCGCTGGGCGTGGTGTTCCAGGACATCCTCATGCCGCTGTGGCAGGAATTGCGCATGGCCCATGACGGTTTTGGCCGTCTCAGCGAGTGGCTGTTCCTCGACACCTTCCTGCGCGCCCGCGCCTGGCAACGCCTGCACCTGGCCCGTGAAGAGCAGGACAGGCGCGTCCTGCTGGTCGGCTTGCCCGAGCAATGCCGGGAGCTGGAACTGCTGGTGTGCGCGCTCTTGCTCGGCAGTAGCGAGGTTGCGGTATCGGTGCTGGCGCCGGGGCAGCCGCTGGAGGAGTTGAGCCTGGTCTGCGAGCGCATGGCGCCGGACGCGCTGGTGCTGTTCTCCAACCACGCCCCGGCGGCCGATCTGCCCAAGCGTCTGGCACGCCTGGCGCTGGCCCTGGATTGTCCACTGCTGTTCGCCGGCGAGGCGTCGGAAATGGCCCAGGACAGCCTGATCGGCTCGCAGGTTGCCTGCCTGGGTGGGGAAGCCCGTTTGATGCGGAGACGTTTGCAGCAGTGCCTCGACGGGCACCTCGACACTTAACCCTGATGCAGCTCGGGATGGGCACGCCGATGCTGTTGCAGCATGTACTGGCGCAGCCGTTCGATTTCTTCCGGCTGGCGCTGGCTGAGCTTGTAGGCCGCCAGGCCTTCGACGGTGAGGCGTTGCAGGGTGCCGCGCAGGGCGATGGGGGCGATGCCGTCGGGAGCGAACCAGAGGCTGAAGGATTTCGGCGCCTTCCTGCCGTCCGGTAGTTCCAGCAGGATGCCCTTGAAGGAAATTTCCCGGACCTTGAGGCCGCTGCTCAACCCCAGTTGATCCTCCAGCATCACCGGTTTGTCCAGGGCCAGCCGCCACGGCCGTACCACCGCACCTTCCTCATAGATGCTCGGCGCACCCAGTTGCAGGTGCAGGGCATGGAACTCGTCCTCCACCAGCAACAGCGGAAAACTCATCTGCTGGTTGTCCAGTTGAGCGCGCACCGTGACCTGCTCGTTGGCCACCAGGCGGGTGAGCAATTGCTGCACGTCGCTGCGGCCATTGAGGCGCAGGCTGGAGTTGGGGTCCACGCGGTTGAGCTGGGGCGAGCGATGTACGCTCTGGATAAAGTCCAGCTCGTCCTGGGTCAGAAGGGCATCGGCTTGCATGGTCGTGAATGCTGCGATTTTTCCGGGTGATAGATGGACCGCGAATCGGTGCCTTTGTTAAGACCGCTGGTCGTTTTCCAGTTCACGGATCCGTGCCAGCGCTTCGGCCAGCTCGCGTTCCAGTTGCGTCACGCGCTGTTCGGCCTCGACCTGGCGGGTGACATCCTTCTGGATGCCGACGAAATAGGTGAGCTGGTCGGCCTCGTTGAACACCGGGGTGATCGACAGCTCGTTCCAGAATGCGCTGCCGTCCTTGCGGAAATTGCGCAGCACTTCGCGGCACGGCTGGCGGTTGGCCAGGGCTTGGCGGATGCGCGCGCGGGCCGGCTGGTCGCGCTCCTCGCCCTGGAGGAAGCGGCAGTCGCGGTAGAGGATGTCGTTGGCCTCGTAGCCGCTGAGGCGCTCGAAGGCCGGGTTGACGTAGATCAGGATGGTGTCTTCGTCGCCTTCCTGTTCGGCGACCACGATGCCGTCGTTGGAGGCATCGATCATGCGTTGCAGCAGTGAGGCGTTGATCATGGACTTGGCCGGCACAAGAAGGACTACGGAAGTGAGCGATTCTAGTGCATGTACGGCCAACGGATAAGGCCTTTTGCCAGCCAAGGGTGCTAGTATCCTACGCTTTTGCTCAGATACGGAATCCGTCATGAAAGTGGTCATCCTGTCCGGTTCGGTCTACGGCACCGCCGAAGAAGTCGCCCGTCACGCCCAATCGCTGCTCAAGGCCGAGGGCTTCGAAGCCTGGCACGCCGCCCGGGCGACCCTTGCCGATGTCCAGGCCTTCGAGCCCCAGGCGTTCCTTGCCGTGACCTCCACCACCGGCATGGGCGAACTGCCCGACGGGCTGATGCCGCTGTACAGCGAAATCCGCGACCTGCTGCCTGCCGCCTGGCGCGGTCTGCCGGGTGCGGTGATCGCCCTGGGCGATTCCAGCTATGGCGACACCTTCTGCGGTGGTGGCGAGCAACTGCGTGAGCTGTTCGGCGAACTGGGCGTCAGCGAGATCCAGCCGATGCTGCGCCTGGATGCCAGCGAGACCGTGACCCCGGAAGTCGACGCCGAGCCATGGATCGCCGAATTCGCCGCCAAGCTGCGCGGCTGATGCCCTCCGGCTGCGGGGTCTCCCGCAGCCGCCCCCGCGCCGTTCGGCGCGTGACTCGCAAGGTCAGCAAGCTGGCTGCCAAGGAAACTCCCGCTTCGCCAATGGCTGACTATGCTCTCCGTCAGAGCACAGACATGTGCCACCGTGACCAACACCTAAAACAACCACCAGCCGAGATCTCGCTATGCCATTGGCAGAGATTCCTTTGTGCGTCTGGCGGACACGGAGCCTGGGATTCACGTTCCGCGGCCAGAGCATTCGCTACTGGACGGCAGGGCAGGGAGAGCCACTGCTACTTATTCACGGATTCCCCACCGCCAGTTGGGACTGGCACTACCTCTGGCAGCCGCTGGCCCAGCGCTTTCGCGTGATCGCCTGCGACATGCTCGGTTTCGGCGATTCGGCCAAGCCGCCGGAGCATCGCTACAGCCTGCTGGAGCAGGCTGACCTGCAACAGGCGTTGCTGGCCCATCTGAAGATCCACGAGCCCTTGCATGTGCTCGCCCACGACTATGGCGGCAGCGTCGCCCAGGAACTGCTCGCCCGGCACCATGAAGGTCGCATCGAGATCGCCAGTTGCGCCTTTCTCAATGCCGGCCTGTTTCCCGAGTGCCATCGTCCGCTGCTGTTGCAGCGTTTGCTGGTCAGCCGCCTGGGCTGGCTGGTGGCGCGGATCTTCGACCGTGACGACCTGGTGCGCAATGTCGCGCAGATCTACGGCCCCGCCACCCAGCCCAGCGAAAGCGCGCTGGACGACTGCTGGAGCCTGATCGTGGCCAACCACGGCAATCGCATCCTGCACCGTCTGTCGGAGTACCTGCTCGAACGCGAGGCCCATCGCCAGCGCTGGGTCGGCGCATTGCAGGAAGCCCGCCTGCCGTTGCGTTTCATCAATGGCGCGGCCGACCCGTTGTCCGGGGCGCACATGGTCAAGCGCTACGAAGAACTGATCCCTGAACCCGACACCGTGCTGCTGCATGGCATCGGCCACTACCCGCACACCGAATCACCCGCCCAGGTCTTGCGCCACTACCTGGACTTCCGTCACCAGCCCCTGACCTGGAGCCTGCAAAAGGTCGCCTGGTCCTGACCCCGGCGTCACTTATCACCTGCCATTCAGCGCCCGCCCGGTTCGTTGTCCGGGGCCGGGCGCTGGCCGACACTGGGCGTTCCGTTCCCTGTTCAGTTGGAGTTGAGCCATGACCGATTCGGTGCGCCTGGAAGATAGAGTGGTGATCGTCACGGGGGCCGGTGGCGGCCTCGGCCGGGCCCATGCCCTGTTGTTCGCCCGCCATGGGGCGAAAGTGGTGGTCAACGATCTGGGCGGCTCGACCCATGGCGAAGGCGCCAACGCCTCGGCGGCCGACAAGGTGGTCGCGGAAATCCGCGAGGCCGGCGGCGAGGCGGTGGCCAACCATGATTCGGTCACCGATGGGCAGCGCATCGTCGAGCAGGCCCTGGACAGCTTCGGGCGTGTCGACGTGGTGGTGAACAACGCCGGCATCCTGCGCGACAAGACTTTCCACAAAATGGAAGACCCGGACTGGGAGCTGGTCTACAAGGTCCACGTCGAGGGTGCCTACAAGGTCACCCGTGCCGCCTGGCCGCACCTGCGCGAGCAGAACTGGGGGCGGGTGATCTTCACCTCGTCGACCTCGGGCATCTACGGCAACTTCGGCCAGGCCAACTACGGCATGGCCAAGCTGGGCCTGTACGGCCTGACCCGCACTCTGGCCCTCGAAGGGCGCAAGAATGGCGTGCTGGTCAACGCCATCGCTCCGACCGGCGGTACGCGCATGACCGAGGGCCTGATCCCGCCGCAGGTGTTCGAACAGCTCAAGCCCGAGCTGATCAGCCCGCTGGTGGTGTACCTGGGCAGCGAGCAATGCCAGGACAGCGGCAATCTTTATGAAGTCGGCGGCGGCTGGATCGGCCAGGTGCGCTGGGAGCGCAGCCTCGGGGCCGGGTTCGATCCGCAGGAAGGCTTCAGTGTCGAGGATGTCGCGGCCAACTGGGGGCGCATCGGCGACTTCGAGAACGCCGTGCATCCCAAGGACAGCCTGGAGGCCCTGCAGCAAATGATGAGCAATTTGCAACGATTCGCCCGTCGTTGATCGAGGGCATTTCCTGTCGCGATCCGCAGATCTTTCCTAAGCTGCCAGACCGTGATCGCGACAAGGAGTGCACCTGTGTACGAATCGAAGAACGAAGCCGTCATTTCCACCGAACAATTCCGCAGCCGGCTCCTGCTCCACGCTATAGGAGCGGGGCTGTTGCTGCTGGGCTCGATCCTGATCGGCGTGGCCGGGCACCTGTATTTCGAGGAAGGCGTGAAGTGGTACGACGCGGCCTTCAACGCCACCCTGCTGCTGGGCGGCATGGGCCCGGTGGACCTGCCGGAAACCCCGGGCGGCAAGCTGTTCTTTGCCGTGTACGGGTTGTATGTGGGGTTGGTGTTCGTCGCCAGTATCGGCTTGATCCTGGCGCCGCTGGCACATCGGCTGTTGCACCGTTTCCACTGCGACTGACGCGCAAATAAAAAAGGCCGCTGCAAAGGCAGCGGCCAATAAGACGCAGATCAAGGAGCTTCAAAATCAACGTCGGTGAACTGAAGGAAGACACTTCGAACAACAATCGAGGAGCACTCTAGGGGGAGAGCATTAACCGACCGTTAAGGGGCTCGAAGCGTCAACTTCGCGCCCTGGCGAACACCGGATCGTCAGGGCAGGAGAAGGATAGTCAGACGCAACCTACGGAAAAATAGCGCTTTCTGACATTCACTGTTGCATCGTCGGCAACAGTGCACCAAATCAGTTCACAGATTCCTGATAACCCATTCGCCAACTGATGGCCTTGGTCGTGGCCAGCAGGCGCTCCGCGGCGGGGCCTTGTTCATCGGCATGGAAGATCGAGGTCGGGCCGACCACGGTGATCACCGCGGCGATCTGGCCCATGGCGTTGAACACCGGTGCCGACAAGGCATCCACACCCGGCATCAACAGGCCGTGGACGTGATGCAGGCCGTGCTCACGGATGCTGGCGAACAGCCGCTGGTAATGCTCGGCATCGTGCCCGCTCTGGGCCAGCTCGCGATCGCGCAAATCGATGGTTTCCCGCTCCGGCAGGTAGGCGCCGAACACCAGGCCGGTGGACGAACTGAGCAGCGGCAAGACCGAGCCGATCTGGGTCACCACGGTAACCGCGCGCACCGCCGGTTCGATATTCACCACGGTCGCGCCCTGGTTGCCCCACACGGCGATGAAGCAGCTTTCGTTCAATTCATCGCGCAACTCCGAGAGCGGCAGCGCCGCCACCTTCAGCACATCCATCCCGCCCAAGGCCGCCAGGCCCACCCGCAGTGCCTCGCGGCCAAGGCCGTAGTGGTTGGTGGCCGGGTCCTGCTCGGCGAAGCCGCTGGCGATCAGCGCCTGCAGATAACGGTGCACTTTGCTCGCCGGCATCTCCACGTGCTCGGCCAGGCGCGACAGCGAGGTCGCCGGGGACAGCTCGGCGAGGGCCTTGAGGATATCGGTGCCGACTTCCGCCGAACGGACCTTCTGTTTGCCGTTGTCGGCGGGGAGCGTGGCTTTGGCCATGGTGCTGTTTCTCTAAGGAAGCGAGACGGCAGCCTTTATAGCTTGACGCCATTACCCGAGCAAATTACGTTATGCGTAATCCGGTTACGAATTAAAACAATACAGAAGCACTTCCCTCTTGCTTTGCCGGGGTGGGAGTCAATCTGTCACCAGTCGGCCCCCAGGGGCCTGGAGGCTCGATGAACACCGATAACACCTCCGATCTCGCTTACCAGAGCGGCTTTGGTAACGAGTTCGCCAGCGAAGCACTGCCCGGCGCCCTGCCGGTCGGGCAGAACTCCCCGCAAAAGGCCCCGTATGGGCTCTACGCCGAACTGCTGTCCGGCACCGCTTTCACCATGAGTCGTCACGAGCAGCGGCGCACCTGGCTGTACCGCATCCGGCCTTCGGCGCTGCATCCGGCGTTCGAGCGCCTGGAGCGGCAATTGGCCGGTGGCCCGCTGGGCGCGGTCACGCCCAACCGTCTGCGCTGGAGCCCTCTGGAAATGCCGGTCGAACCCACCGATTTCATCGATGGCTGGGTGACCATGGCGGCCAACTCGGCGGCGGAAAAACCGGCCGGAATCAGCGTCCATCTCTATCGCGCCAACCGCTCCATGGAGCGGGTGTTCTTCAATGCCGACGGCGAGCTGCTGCTGGTGCCGCAACAAGGTCGCCTGCGCCTGGTCACCGAGTTGGGCGTGCTGGACGTCGAGCCGCTGGAGATCGCAGTGATTCCGCGAGGCATGAAATTCCGCGTCGAGCTGCCGGAGGGTGAAGCCCGCGGCTATATCGCCGAAAACCACGGCGCGCCGCTGCGCATCCCGGACCTCGGCCCGATCGGCAGCAACGGCCTGGCCAACCCCCGCGATTTCCTTGCCCCGGTAGCGCACTACGAGGAATACGAGGGCCCGGTGCAACTGGTGCAGAAGTTCCTTGGCGAGCTGTGGGGCTGCCAGTTGCAGCACTCGCCGCTGGACGTGGTCGCCTGGCACGGCAACAACGTGCCGTATAAATACGACCTGCGCCGCTTCAACACCATCGGCACGGTCAGCTTCGACCATCCCGACCCGTCGATCTTCACCGTGCTGACCTCGCCGACCAGCGTGCCGGGCATGGCCAATATCGACTTCGTGATCTTCCCGCCGCGCTGGATGGTGGCCGAGAACACCTTCCGTCCACCATGGTTCCACCGCAACCTGATGAACGAGTTCATGGGCCTGATCAAGGGCGAATACGACGCCAAGGCCGAAGGCTTCCTGCCCGGTGGCGCCTCGCTGCATGGTTGCATGAGCGCCCATGGCCCGGACGCCGAGACCTGCGCCAAGGCCATCGCCGCAGAGCTGGAGCCGAGCAAGATCGACAACACCATGGCCTTCATGTTCGAGACCGGCCAGGTGCTGCGTCCGACCCGCCATGCCCTGGACTGCCCACAGTTGCAGAACGACTACGATAGTTGCTGGGCCACGCTGCCAAGCACCTTCACCCCGAATCGGAGACAAGCATGAACCAGACCGCCATTGCCCGCAGTTGGGTCGAGCACGCCAACGGGCATAGCGACTTCCCCCTGCACAACCTGCCCCTGGGGATCTTCAGCCGTGCCGGTGGCGAGCGCCGCAGCGGCGTGGCCATCGGCGATGCCATCCTCGACCTGGAAGCGGTGCTGGCCGCCGGCCTGTTCGAAGGGCAGGCCCGGGCTGCCGTCGAGGCCACTCGCGGTGGCGCACTGAACGCCTTCTTCGCCCTCGGTCGCGAGGCCCGCGTGGCCCTGCGCGAGCGCCTGCTGCAACTGCTCGGCGAGGGCAGCGAACACCAGGCCGCACTGCAAGCGGCGCTGTACCCGGCCGCCGAGTGCGAACTGCACCTGCCGGCGCGGATCGGCGACTACACCGACTTCTACGTCGGCATCGAGCACGCCAAGAACGTCGGCAAGCTGTTCCGCCCGGACAACCCGCTGCTGCCCAACTACAAGCATGTACCGATCGGTTATCACGGCCGCGCCTCGACCATCCGCCCATCCGGGGCCGAAGTGCGTCGGCCCAAGGGCCAGACCCTGCCGGCCGGGCAGACCGAACCGAGTTTCGGCCCCTGCGCGCGGTTGGACTATGAGCTGGAACTGGGCATCTGGATCGGCCAGGGCAACGACCTGGGCGAGCCCATCGCGATCGGCGACGCCGCCGAGCATATCGCCGGCTTCTGCCTGCTCAACGACTGGTCGGCGCGGGATATCCAGGCCTGGGAATACCAGCCGCTGGGTCCGTTTCTGTCCAAGAGCTTCATTTCCACCGTGTCGCCCTGGGTGGTGACGGCCGAGGCCCTGGCGCCGTTCCGCTGCGCCCAGCCGGCGCGTCCTGAAGGCGATCCGCAGCCGCTGTCCTACCTGCTGGACAAGCGTGACCAGGCCGGCGGTGCCTTCGACATCGAGCTGGAAGTGCTGCTGCTCACCGAACGCATGCGCGAGCAGAACCTGCCGGCCCACCGCCTGACCCTGAGCAACACCCTGAGCATGTACTGGACCGTGGCGCAGATGGTTGCGCACCACAGCGTCAACGGTTGCCAGTTGCAGCCGGGCGACCTGTTCGGTTCGGGTACCTTGTCCGGTGCGCAGCCTGGGCAGTTCGGCAGCCTTCTGGAGATCACCGAGGGCGGCAAGCACCCGGTGGAGCTGGCGTCGGGCGAGGTGCGCAAGTTCCTCGAGGACGGCGACGAAATCATCCTGCGCGCCCGGGCCAAACGCGACGGCGTGGCCAGCATCGGCTTCGGCGAATGCCGCGGCAAGGTCGTCGCGGCACACTGAGGGGGCTGAGCCATGGAACTCTTCACCTACTACCGCTCCACCTCGTCGTACCGGGTGCGTATCGCCCTGGCCCTGAAACAGCTGGAGTTCCAGTCGTTGCCGGTCAACCTGCTCAAGGGCGAACAGCGCGAGGCCCATTACCTCGCGTTCAACCCCCAGGGCCGGGTGCCGGCGCTCAAGGCCGATTCCGGCGAACTGCTGGTGCAGTCGCCGGCGATCATCGAGTACCTGGAAGAGGTTTATCCACAGCCGGCGCTACTGCCCCAGGACCCGGTGCAACGCGCCCGGGCCCGTGGGGTCGCGGCGCTGATCGGTTGCGATATCCATCCGTTGCACAACGTCAGCGTGCTCAACCGCCTGCGCGAGCTGGGGCAGGGTGAGGACGCGGTCAACCAGTGGATTGGTCATTGGATCAGCCAGGGGCTGGCGGCGGTGGAGCAACTGATTGGCGATGAAGGCTTCTGCTTCGGCGACGAGCCGGGGCTGGCGGATGTCTACCTGATCCCGCAGGTGTATGCGGCCAGGCGCTTCAATATCGATCTGGGCGGGTACCCGCGGATCCTGCGGGTGGTCGGCTTGGCTGAGGAGCATCCGGCGTTCGTCCTGGCCCATCCCTCGCGTCAGCCGGATACGCCAGCGGCGGTGTGATCTTTCAGGGCCTCATCGCCGGCAACGCCGGCTCCCACAGGTTCTGTGCCAGCCGCATGATCCAGGCTCGACACAGAAACCTGTGGGAGCTGGCATTGCCAGCGATAGGGCCCGAAAGAACGATATCAATGCACAGATCTTTTCCCTGAAGGCAAATGCCCCAAGCGCTCCGTCAGCCTCAGCCGCTGAATCGGATCATCGGTCAGCAACAACGCATGCTCCAGGTCATACCGCTCGGCCTGCGGGCAATCCAGATGCTGGTACAGAGTGGCCCGGGCCAGGTAATCGCTGGTCAGCGGTGCGCCCAGCTCCATCACCCGTTCGGCATCCTTCAGCGCGGCGATATCGTCGCCGTGGGTCGAGTGCAACTGGCGCAGGTTGCGCGATAGCCGCTGGATCATTTCCTTTGCCGTGGCCGTCTTCAGGTGTTCCGCCGTCAACGGCACCTGGGGCCCGAACTGTCGCCCGAGCAGTTCCCGGCAATCCGCCGGATACAGGCGTCGCCCGCCACAAGGATCGAGCAGGTGATCCGCTCCCGGCACCCGCAGCAGGAAGTGACCGGGAAAATTCACCCCTTCGAGCGGAATAGACAATCCGCGTGCCAGTTCGAGACCGAGCAGGGCCAGGGCCAGCGGTTGGCCGCGCCGCCGCAGCAACAGTTGATCGAGCAACGCCGCGTGCGGGCGCAACGGGTGGTATTCGTCCTCCTGGAAACCCAGGGCACAGAGCTTGCGCAACAACGGCTGGGCCAGTTCGTTGAGGGGCAGCAGTGGCAGGTCGTTGCTGACCTCATGCTGCAAGGCCCTGAGTTCGCGCATCACCCGTTCCGGCTCGACCTTGGCGTCATGCTCGGCAGCGATCCACAGCCCGGCCTCGAACAGGGCCGGGGGAGTGCGCTCCAGGCAAGCCAGGCAAGCGTGGCGTGGGTTCATGGCGATCTCCGCTGGGAGCTTCTGTTGTAGCTCTGGCGCGGCGTTTCGTCCAGTGCTCCGGCAGGCGCCGGGGCCGCACCTATACTGGATGAGCACGCTCCAAGAGGGCCCGCCGATGTTCGCGCTCATGCAAAGCACCCGCACCCAGTCACTGCACCTGTGCACCGACCCCGTCACCGGGCTCAAGGCAGTGATCGCGATCCACAACGAGCGGTTGGGTCCGGCACTGGGCGGCTGTCGCTACCTGGCCTATCCGGACGACGACAGCGCCATGACCGACGCCATCCGCCTGGCCCAGGGCATGACCTACAAGGCGGCGCTGGCCGGCCTGCCGCTGGGTGGCGGCAAGGCGGTGATCATCCGCAACCCCCATGTGGAAAACCGCGCCGCGCTGTTCGAGGCGTTCGGACGTTTCATCGAATCCCTCGAAGGCCGCTACATCACCGCCATCGACAGCGGCACCTCGACCCTCGACATGGACTGCATCGCCCAGTCCACCCGGCATGTCACCAGCACCACCCGCGCCGGTGATCCATCCCCGCATTCGGCCATGGGCGTGTTCGCCGGAATCCGCGCCACGTCCATGGCGCGTCTGGGCAGCGACAACCTGGAAGGCTTGCGCGTGGCAGTTCAAGGGCTGGGCAATGTCGGCTATGCGCTGGCCGAGCAACTGCATGCGGCGGGGGCGGAATTGCTGGTCAGCGATCACGACCAGGGGCGGGTACAACTGGCGATGGAACAGTTCGACGCCCAGCCGGTGGCCGCCGAAGCCCTGGTGGGCACGCCGTGCGATATCTTCGCGCCCTGCGGGCTGGGCTCGATCCTCACCGGGCAGAGCGTGATGCAACTGCGCTGCGCGGCGGTGGCCGGTTCGGCGAACAACCAGCTGACCAGCCTGCAGGTGGCCGACCAACTGGAAAACCGCGGTATTCTCTATGCCCCGGACTACATCATCAATTCCGGCGGGCTGATCTACGTGGCGCTGACCCACCAGGGCCAGGCGCTCACCGACATCACCGCGCACCTGGCGCGGATCCCCAGCCGGCTGACCGAGGTGTTCGCCCACGCCCAGGCGGAAAAACGCTCGCCGGCGCGGGTCGCCGAGCAGTTGGCCGAGCGTTTGGTCTACGGCGGAAGTTGAGGCTTATTCCGCGTCTGCCGGGGCTTCCAGCAGTTCGGAAAGGGCATCCGGCTGACTCTTGAACGCCTTGGCGAACACATCGCGGTTCTTCGCCATGTAGATACCGATGTCATCGAGTTGCTGTTCATCCAGCGACGGCACCGCTTTCTTCAGGACTTCAGCCAGCATCTCGGCCAGCTCGAGCATCTTGTCGTGACGGTCTGCTTCGGCTTTATCCATGAACAAACGCTCCAGGTCGCGGCTGCTGCGGTACACCACTTCGACGGCCATTCATCACCTCACGCCTTTTTCGAAAATTGAAGGAATACGAATACTGGGTATTTATACAGTAATGATCCAGCATTGGATAGTGGCCTTTTTATAGCCCAGTTTTTGCAACCTGATGGCATGGCGAGCGTGCCTTGCGGCAATCGGTCGCCTTCTCAACCCTGGCCGCTGGCCTTTTTACTGCATGCAGGCAAAGCGTCATGTGCCTGCCGCATCCTCCTCCAAGCCGTATCAGGGAATCCGCATCGTGAACATCAAATGGGCTGAAAAACTGCGCAAGGGCCTGCACGGCACCGCCGACTCGCTGGGCAACCTGTGTGTCGAGGCGTTCCACTACCTGGCCCTGTTCGGCATCGGCGCCATCACCGCCTACGCCGCGGTGGCGACCTTCATGGACATGATCGGCAAGGGCGGAGTCAGCGTCGACGACATCCTGCTGCTGTTCATCTACCTCGAACTGGGGGCGATGGTCGGGATCTACTTCAAGACCAACCATATGCCGATCCGCTTCCTGCTCTACGTGGCGATCACCGCGCTGACCCGCCTGCTGATCGGCGACGTCTCGCACCACAAGGCGCCGGACGAGGGCTTGCTGTACCTGTGCGGCGGCATCCTGCTGCTGTCGTTCTCCATCCTGGTGGTGCGCTATGCCTCGTCGCGCTACCCGTCGAGCCGGGTGATCGATGCCAATGGCAAGGATGTGGAGGAAGGCCGGTAGTTCTGCTGTGTCCCGGATGGCCTCATCGCTGGCAACGCCAGCTCCCACAGTGACCGTATGCACCGCCGGACCTGTGGGAGCTGGCGTTGCCAGCGATGAGGCCCTCAAGCACAACCAAAAATCCAGCCTCTTATAACCAATCGATCTGCAAGATTTTCCCGCCTCATCCCACAAGGGGGTATCCGCCATTTCAGGACCCCCGCCATGCCCCATTACCTCGACGACGCCCAGCGCGATGAAGTGCTGCGCCTGCACGCCAGCTTCCTGGGGCGCAGCGAGTGGCCGACCTGGCTGCTGCTGATCGGGGTCTACAGCGGCTGGTTCGCCCTGTTGCTCGGCAGTCCCTGGCTCGGCAGCGGCCTGACCCTGGTGCTGCTGGTGCCGCTGCTGGTGCTGTGGCTGTCAGTGCAACACGAATTGCTCCACGGCCACCCGACCCGCTTTGCATTCCTGAACAAGTTGCTCGGCTACGCCCCTTTCGCCGTCTGGTACCCCTACACCCTGTACCGCGACAGCCACCTGCTGCATCACCGCGACGAAGACCTGACCCTGCCGGGCCGTGACCCGGAAAGCCGCTACCTCGGCCAGCAGGATTGGCAACGCGCAGCACGGACCCACAGGGCCTTGCGCTGGCTGGACAAGACCGTCGCCGGCCGCCTGCTGGGCGGCGCTCCGCAGGCCCTGTTCGGCCTCGCCCGTGAAGAATTCACCCGCCTCCGGCAAGGCGACCGCCAGGCCTGGCTGATGTGGCTGAGCCATGGTTTCTGCACCCTGCTGATGTTCGCCTTCATCGCCGAATACAGCGCGCTGTCGATTGTCCAGTATGTGTTCCTGGCCAGCGTCCCGGCCCTGTCCGTGGCCATGCTGCGCTCCTTCTACGAACACCGTCCCGCCGATCGCCCGGAGCAGCGCACCGTGCTCAACGAAGCCGGCTGGCCATGGCGCTGGCTGTTCCTGCATCTCAACCTGCACCTGGTCCATCACGACCTGCCGGGCTTGCCGTGGTACTTCCTGCCGACCGTCTACCAGCAGCGTCGCGAGCAATGGCTGGCGCGCAGCGGCGGCTATCTCGTGCGCGGCTATGGTGAACTGATCCGCCGCCATGGCCTCCGCCCGATCGACAGCCCCGAACATCCCTTCGCCTGACCCGGAGTCTTCATGCCCTACGCCGAACTGTTGATGTACGTGGCGCCGCCGCGTGTCCGCGAGGCCAGCGAAGCCTGGCTGCACCAGACGCTGGAATTGCTCGGTGCCCATCGCGACGACGCCAGCGCACTGGACTTGCCGACGCTCTGGTTATCGCCGCAGCTGCTGTTCACCCAGACCTGCGGCTATCCGCTGATGACCCTGCTGCGCGGCAAGGTCCGGGTCATCGGCCGACCGCGCTACGAACTGCCCCATGCCAGCGCCGGCAATCATTGCAGCCTGCTGGTGGTGCGCGCCGACGATCCACGGCGCAACCTGGAACACTTCTTCGATAGCCGCGGACTGATCAACAGCCCCGACTCCAACTCCGGCATGAACCTGCTGCGCCACCGCCTCGCACCCTTGCAGCGCGACAGTCGTTTCTTCTCCAGCGTCCGCTACACCGGCGGCCATCGCGACAGCCTCAAGACGCTGAAGGCCGGGCAGGGCGATCTCGCCGCCATCGACAGCGTCACCTGGGATTACCTGGCCCGCGATCACAGCGAAGAAGTGGCCGGCCTGCGCATCCTCGAGCGCAGCGCGCCGAGCCCGACCTTGCCCTTCATCGGCCCGGCGCATCTCGACGCGGCGGGCGCCGAGCGTATTCGCCAGGCGCTGAACCAGACACTGCCGGCATTCGCCGAGACCCTGGCGATCGGCGAAGTGCTGCCGGCCAGAGAAGCCGATTACCAGATCCTTCTGGATTACGAGAGGGCAGCAGGTGATTTCAAATTCGCATAAGCGAATGCCATTTAAATATTTTTAAAGAATAAGCAGTCCCTCTAGCATGGCGTCACCGGACCACCGGACCTCTCAAGCAATCCTCCGTCTGGGGTCATTCATGTCCGGTCTCGAAAACGCTCACCGCGAGTACGTGGGCTCCCTGTTCCGCAACCACTACCAGTGGCTGTGCCTGCGCCTGCGTCGGCACCTGGGCGATGGCGGCGCGGAAGACATCGCCGCCGACACCTTCGTGCAACTGCTCAGCGCCCCGGTCGCCGAACCGATCCGCCAGCCGCGGGCGCTGCTGACCACCATCGCCCAGCGCCTGATGTATCAGCTCTGGCGCCGCCGCGACCTGGAGCGGGCCTACCTCGACGCCTTGCGCCTCGACGACGAGGCCCAGGCGCCCTCGCCGGAAGAGCTGGCGCAGATGCTCGAAGCCCTGCAGATCATCGACAACCTGCTCGACGGCCTGCCGGCCAAGGTCAAGGCGACCTTCCTGCTGTCCCAGGTCAATGGCCTGACCTACCCGCAGATCGCCGAGCACCTGGGCATCTCGCAGCGTTCGGTCAGCGACTACATGGCCAAGGCCATCCACCGTTGCCTCAAGGCCAGCCTGGAGTGATATGAGCAGCGAACAGGAACGCCTGATCGAACAGGCAACCCGCTGGATCGTCCTGTTGCGTTCGGGCCAGGCCAGCGACGCCGAGCGCCAGGCCTTCCTCGCCTGGCGCACCCGCGACCCGCGGCATGACGAACTGTGCCTGCGCCTGGAACGCACCCTCGGCGTGTTCCAGGTCCCGATCGCCCAGGGTATCGATGGCGGCCTGCTGCAACGGGCGCTGGAGGCGCCGTCGAGCCGACGCAAGGTCATGCAGCGGGCGTTGCTCGGTGCCGGCCTGATGATCGGTGGCGGCTGGAGCCTGACGCCGTCGTTCGACACGCTGGGCGCCGATTTCTCCACCGGCATCGGCCAGCGCCAGACGGTGCGGCTGGACGACGGCAGCGAACTGCTGCTCAACGCGCAAAGCGCCGCCGACGTGCACTTCGACGGGCAGCGCCGGGTGCTGAAGTGGCGCGAAGGGGAAGGGCTGATCCAGGTCGCCGCCGATCGTCGTCCGTTCGTCCTGCAGACCAGCGGCGGCGAGGTGCATGCTGTGGATGCGCGGATCCTGCTGCGTGACCGCTCCGCTCGCTGCCGGGTGGGGGCGATGGACAAGGCCTTGCAGATCGTCACCCGTGGCGGTGACCACTTGCAGTTGCAGCCGGGGCAGGAGGTCAGCTTCGACCGTTATCGCTTCGGCGTGGTCGAGGCCCTGCGCAGCGGCGATAGCGCCTGGGTCAACGGCTTGCTGGAAGTCCGCGACCGGCCGTTGAGCGAAGTGATCGAGGCGCTGCGTCCTTATCGGCATGGCGTGCTGCGGGTCGACCCGGCCATCGCCGGGCTGCGCGTCAGCGGCCTCTATCGCCTCGACCAGAGCGACGTGGTGCTCGAAACCCTGGGGCGCACCCTGCCGATTCGCATCAATCGGCGCAGCGATTATTGGGTCACGGTCGGCCCGGTCTGACTGAATACCTGAAAGACAATGCGCTCCTTGTGGGAGCGGGTTCACCGGGACGCCGGACCGCCGCGATTGCGATAGTGGGGGGACTACGGTCATCGCGGGTAAACCCGCTCCCACAAAGTCGGTTCTAAGCCCATAACCAATCGATCTGCAAGATTTCCCCCGCCCGCTCCACACCTGTCTCGCAAGCGCTGCCGAGGGAGCAGCGCGGATTGGATTCCGTGGGGGGAATCGTTGTGCGCAAGAGCAAACACAAAAACCAACGCAACCTGACATCCGTGACCGGCGCCATTGCTTTCAGCCTGCTGCTGGGCGGCACGGCATTCGCCGACGAGGCGCGGCAAACCTGGCATCTCGACGCCGGCCCGCTCGACGAAGTGCTGCTGAATATCAGCCGGCAGAGTGGCCAGGTGATTTCCTTCACTCCGGAGCTGGGGCGTTATTCGTCGGCGCGGGTCGACGGTAACCTGTCCGCCGCCCAGGCCATCGAGGCGGCGCTGCGCGGTACCGGGCTGGCCCTGGAAGTCAGCCCGACCGGCGCCTTCATCATCAAGGACAAGGGCCAGACTTCGTCGGCGACCGCGACCGGCACTGCCGCCCAGGTCAGCCGCAACGAAGCCGCCAGTGCACCGACCCTGGACCGCGTGGTCGCCCTCGGCACCCGGCGCAGCGATGCCACCGCCCTGACCAGCGCCGCCCCGGTGGACGTGATCAACAGCGAGGAACTGGTGCAGACCGGCGCCACCACCCTGAACCAGGCGCTGTTCCAGTTGCTGCCGTCGTTCAATTTCCCGCAGAACCAGAGCGCCACCCGCGGACAGAACCCCAAGGGCGCGTCGCTGCGCGGCCTGGCCCCGGACCAGACCCTGGTACTGGTCAACGGCAAGCGCCGGCACGCCTCGGCGGTGGTGAACATTTCCGGCGGCGTGCCGTTCATTGGCGCGCAACCGGTCGACCTCGACATGATCCCGATCAGCGCCATCGACCACGTCGAAGTGCTGCGTGACGGGGCGTCCGCCCAGTACGGTTCGGACGCGGTGGCCGGGGTGGTCAACATCGTGCTCAAGGAGCGCGACAGCGGTGGCCAGCTCAATACCCAGGTGGGCAAGTACGCCCAGGGCGACGGCTTCAGCAAAAGCGCCGACGGCTGGTACGGCCTCGGCCTGCCGGGGGGCGGCTTCCTCACCCTGAGCTTCAATGGGGTCAATACCAAGCCCACCGATATCGGCGACAAATACGTAGCCGGTGGCACCTGGCAGGACCCGCGCTGGGGCGGCGCCTCCCGCGACAAGTACAACCTGGCGGCCAACGCCGAGGTCGGCCTCAACGACCAGTGGCGCCTGTACAGCTTCGCCACCTTCGGCCAGGACAAGTCGGTGAACAACACGCCGCCGCTGCTGGCCTCCAACCCGAACAACGTCGCCGCGATCTACCCCAACGGCACCATTCCCAAGTACCGCTATCGCTACGAGGACGCCTCGTTCACCGTCGGCTCGCGCTTCGAGGACGAGGCCATCGGCCGCCTGGATTTCAGCGCCACCTACGGCCGCGACAAGCATGACGAACTGGCCTTCGACACGGTCAACCCGAGCTACGGCGACAACAGCCCGACCAAGTTCGACGTGGCCACGCTGATCAACGAGCAGACCAACCTCGGCATCGACTACACCAAGGACCTGGCGGTGGCCTGGTCGGATAATCCGCTGGTGCTGTCCACCGGCATCGCCTACCGCCACGAGCAGTACAAGCTGGAGGAGGGCGATTACGACTCCTACTCCTATGGCGGCATCGATGGTGTGCAGGTCGGCGCGGTGCAGGCCTCCGGGCTGATGCCGGACGATGCCGGGACCTACAAGCGCGATGTCGGCGGCGTGTACTTCGGCCTGGAAAACCAGGTCACCGAGAAATTCCAGGTGGGCATCGCCGGGCGTACCGAGCACTACTCGGACTTCGGCTCGGCCACCACCGGCAAGCTCTCGGCGCGCTACGAACTGACCCCGCAGGTGGGCATCCGCGCCACGGTCAACAGTGCTTACCGCGCACCGACCCTGGGCCAGATCGGCACCTCCTGGACCACCACCACCAACGTCGATGTCAACGGCAACCCGGTACTGACCCGCATGCTGCCGGTGGACCACCCGGCGGCCCAGGCCCTCGGCGCCGAAGCGCTGAAGCCGGAAAAATCCACCAACTACTCGCTGGGCCTGGTGCTGCGGCCGAGCGAGCAGGCCTCGCTGACCATCGACGCCTACCAGATCACCATCCGCGACCGCCTGCTCTACAGCGGCGGCATCTCCGGGCCGGACGCCGAGCGCATCCTCGCCGCCGCCGGCTATGGCCAGTACAGCTGGGCGCAGTTCATGACCAACGCGGCCAACACCCGCACCCGCGGCGTCGATATCGTCGGCAAGTACAACCTCGACCTGGAGCGCTTCGGCAACCTGGCGTTGTCGGCCGGCTACACCCGGGCGCGTACCACCATCGAATCGATCAATGCCAACCCCTACGGTTTCGACGTGCTGACCCGCGAGGCTCGCGGCTTCCTCGAACACGGCTACCCGGAAGACAAGCTGGTGCTCGGCGCGGTGCATCGTTACGGACCGTGGACCGTCAGCCTGTCGCAGACCCGTTACGGCGAGTACCGCAAGTACGCCGCCTCGGCCGCCAACGCCCAGTACGACCAGACCTTCTCGGCGCAATGGAACACCGATCTCGACGTCAACTACGCGTTCAGCAAGCAGCTGAAGCTGTCGGTGGGCGCCAACAACCTGTTCGACAGCAAGCCCGACGACTTCAACCTGCGCCTGCGCCAGACGCCGGGGCAGCAGTACAGCTACCTCGCGCCGTCGGCGCCTGAGGGGGCGTTCTACTACACCAAGCTCACCTACGACTTCTGATCACTGGCCCCATCGCTGGCAAGCCAGCTCCCCCAGGGATCGCATGCACCGCGGACCTTGTGGGTGCTGGCTTGCCAGCGATGGGGCCCAAGAGGCTTTCACATGAAACTCCTGAAAACCCTGCTAGGCACCTCCCTTCTAACCCTGTCCCTACTCACCCACGCCGCCGACAAACCCCAGCCCATCCACTTCGGCGACATTACCTGGGAAAGCGGCAGCTTCATCACCGAGGTCCTGCGCCTGCTGGTGGAAAAAGGCTACGGCTACCGCACCGACACCCTGCCCGGCAGCACCGTCAGCCTCGAGGCGGGCCTGGCGAAAAACGATATCCAGGTGATCGGCGAGGAGTGGGCCGGGCGCAGTCCGGCCTGGGTCAAGGCCGAAGCCGAGGGCAAGGTGTTCGGTCTTGGCGACACGGTCAAGGGCGCCACCGAAGGCTGGTGGGTGCCGGAGTTCGTGATCAAGGGCGACCCCGAGCGCAACCTCCCGGCCCTGGCCCCGGACCTCAAATCGGTGGCCGACCTGCCACGCTACGCCAAGCTGTTCCAGGACCCGGAGTCCCCGGACAAGGGCCGCTTCCTCAACAGCCCCACCGGCTGGACCTCGGAAATCGTCAACAGCCAGAAGCTCAAGGCCTATGGCCTGGCCGACAGCTTCGTCAACTTCCGCACCGGCTCCGGTGCGGCGCTGGATGCCGAAGTCGCTTCGTCGATCCGCCGTGGCAAGCCGGTGCTGTTCTACTACTGGTCGCCGACGCCGCTGCTGGGCCGTTACAAGCTGATCAAGCTGGAGGAACCGCCGTTCGATGCCGAAGCCTGGAAAACCCTGTCCAACGCCAATCACCCCAACCCGCGCGGTAGCCGTTCGATGCCGGCGCGCCTGGCGATCGGCGTGTCGGCGCCGTTCCACAGCCAGTACCCGGAGCTGGTGGAGCTGTTCGCCAAGGTCGACCTGCCCATCGACCTGCTTAACCAGACCCTCGCCCGCATGAGCGAAAAACGCCTGGCGCCGCGCGCCGTGGCCGAGGACTTCCTGCGCCAGCATCCGCAGGTATGGAGCGCCTGGGTACCGGGCGATGTGGCAGCCAAAGTCAGCGGGAGCCTGTGATGAGCGGCGTGCATGAACCCATCCATATCGATTTTCTCAACGGCCTGGACGTTGCCGAACTCAACCTCGACAACGACGAGATCCTCGCCGCCGTCGAAGCCGGCCTGCTCCTGCAGGGCCGCGGCGAGGCGGTGATCGAGCCGCGTACCCACCTGATTCCCGGCGGCGGCATCAACGGTCATTTCAACGTGCTGCGCGGCGTGCTCGGCGGCGAGATCGGCCGGGCCGGGGTCAAGGTGGTCGGCGACTTCGTCGATAACTACCGCCAGGGCCTGCCTTCGGAGCTGGCCATTCTCAACCTGCTCGACCCGGCCACCGGCGTGCCCCGGGCGATCCTCGACGCCGCATCGATCACCGACATGCGCACCGGCGCGCTGACCGCCCTCGGCGCCCGCCATCTGGCCCGGCCCGACAGCAAGGTGCTCGGGCATATCGGCGCCCGGGGCACGGCGTACTGGAACGTGCGCCTGCTCGACCACCTGTTCGATTTCGACGAGATCCGCGTGCACTCGCGCCGGGAGGAAAGCCGCGAGGCCTTTGCCGAACGCCTGCGCCGCGACCTGGGCAAGCCGGTGATCGTCACCGAGGACTGGGAAAGCACCGTGCGCGGTGCCGATATCGTGGTCGAGGCGTCGCGGCTGGAACGCCCGCAAGCGTTGCTGCGCACCGAGTGGATCAAACCCGGCGCCTTTGTCGTGCCCTACGGCACCATGAGCGCGGTCGAGCTGTCGCTGACCGACATCATGGACAAGCTGGTGGTCGACGATTGGGGGCAGTGCAAGGGCGGCCAGTTCGGTGCGCTGCGCGCCCATGTCGAGGCGGGCAAGCTGAGCGAAGCCACCCTGCATGCCGAGCTGGGGCAGATCGTCGCCGGGCTGAAGCCGGGGCGCGAGCATCCGGGCGAGACCATCCTGTTCTGGCATCGCGGCCTGAGCCTCAGCGATATCGCCCTTGGCCATGCCTTGCTGGAGAAGGCCAGGCGCCTGGGCATCGGCCAGCGGTTGCGCTGGGCATGAGCGCCATCGAGCGTTTGCTGGCAGTGGTGGACGGCAATGCCACGCTGGTGCTGGATACCGCAGCGCGGGCGCGGATCGAGGCCGGGCATGCCTTGCTGCTGGAGTTGATCGCAACCGGCACGCCGATCTACGGGGTGACTACCGGACTGGGCGCGGCGGTGGACCAGGCCCAGGACGATGATGGATTCCAGGCACGTATCGCTGCCGGGCGCGCGGTGGGCGTCGGGCGCCTGGCCTCGCCCCGGGAAGTGCGGGCGATCATCTGCGCGCGAGTGGCCGGGCTGGCCCAGGGCCGATCCGGGATTTCCCTGCGCGGCGCCGAGGCGCTGGTCGATCTGCTCACCCATGACATTCATCCCGAGGTGCCGTTGCTCGGCTCGCTGGGGGAGAGCGACCTGGCACCTTTGGCCCATGTGACCCTGGCCTTGCAGGGGCAGGGTTGGGTTGTCTATCGCGGCGAGCGCCTGCCGGCTGGCGACGCCTTGCGCCGGGCCGGGTTGATGCCGCTGTTGCCCAAGGGCAAGGACGGCCTGGCGCTGGTCTCGGCCAATGCCGCAAGCATTGGGCTGGGGGCCTTGCTGGTCAGCGAAGTCGAGGGTTTGCTGACGCGGCAACGCGGGGTGTTGGCGCTGTCCTGCGAGGGCTATCGTGCCGGGCTGGCGCCGTTCCAGCCCTGGGCGGCGCAACTGCGTCCGGCGCCGGGGCAGGCGGAGGAATCAGCGGCGTTGCTGGCCTTGCTCGAAGGCGGTGAACAGCAGCCGCGGCGCTTGCAGGACCCATTGAGTTTTCGTTGCGCCACGGTGGTGCTGGGTGCCGTTCGTGATGCCCTGGAGCGGGCTCGGCAGATCGTCGAGATCGAGCTGGATAGCGGGGCGGATAATCCCGCATTGGTGGTGGAAAGCCGCGAGCTGCTGGTGACCGCCAACTTCGACAGCACCCATCTGGCGCTGGCCTTCGAAGGGCTTGGTCTGGCCCTGGGGCGGTTGGCGGTGGCCAGTGTCGAGCGCATCGCCAAGTTGCTCTCGCCGTCGTCCAGCGACCTGCCGCGTTCGCTCAGCCCACGCCCCGGCAGCGTCGGGCTGGCGGCCTTGCAACGCACGGCGGCGGCGCTGGTGGCGGAGATCGTGCACCTGGGCAATCCGTTGCCGGCGCTCAGCGTGCCGGTGGCGGATCGGGTCGAGGATTACGCCGGGCAAGGGCTGGCTGTGGTGGAGAAGACCGCGCGGCTGGTCGAGCGGGTGGAATGGCTGGTGCGCATCGAAGCGGTGGTGGCAGCGCAGGCGGTGGACCTGCGCGACGGGATCCGGCTTGGGCTCGGGAGCGCGGAAATCTACCGGCAGGTACGGAAGGCGGTGGCCTTCATCGATGAGGACCGTGCCATCGACGTGACTGGGGACTTCTGGGGCCGCTAGTGCGGCCCAATCGCTGGCAAGCCAGCTCCCACAGGGATTGCGTGTGCCACGGACCTTGTGGGAGCTGGCTTGCCAGCGATGAAGTTCCCACCATTGGTCATGGCCGTCAGGATATCCACCGCACTATGCCCCTGCTCGATGGCAATGCCGAACCTCACACTGTCGATCAACCGCGCCAGGCGTTTCGGGTCATCCCGTTGGGCCCGGTTGACCAGGCGTTTGGCGACCACACGGCCGCGGTCATCGGACAGGGTCAGCATGATGCTGCCGTCCAGGCGTTCGATGCTGAGGTTGACCCGGTACTCGTCCGAGAAGGCATCGCTGATCTGTTGAAATGGGTTGTGCATGGCGCTCACCTGGCAATGACATGCATCGATTGACTGGGTCATCGATGGCTAGTTCCCGATTCATTGCAAGGCTCGGGCCGAGTGGTCATTTGCCAAGTCAGCTCAGTACCTGTGGGAGCTGGCTTGCCAGCGATGAGCATGGGTATCTACACAACTCAATCAGGCGTAACACAGACCCTGTGGGAGCGGCTGTTAGCCGCGATCGGCGGCGAAGCCGTCGTAAAACCT
>NZ_JBMDIJ010000085.1:0-25468 GCF_057808595.1 Pseudomonas sp. FG98
GTTTTACGACGGCTTCGCCGCCGATCGCGGCTAACAGCCGCTCCCACAGGGTCCGATGTGTAGATACCTATGCCCCGACAGACGCCACGACCGTTACAGCTTCGTTAACAAACCTTAAACAAATAACTGCCATTTTCTTTCAGCCCGCCCACCAAGGATCGCCCTCGCCCAATGCCCGTCCTCGTCACCGGCGCCGCCGGTTTCATCGGTTTCCATCTGGCCCGCCGCCTGTGCCAAGCGGGCCTGGAGGTGGTCGGTATCGACAACCTCAATCCCTATTACAGCGTCGAGCTCAAGCAGGCGCGCCTGCAACAACTGGCGCAATGGCCGGGCTTTCGCTTCCAGGCCGTGGAGATCGCCGAGCCGACGCAGGTGCAGGCGCTGTTCGAGCAGTCCGAGTTCAGCGAGGTGTTCCATCTGGCCGCCCAGGCCGGGGTGCGCTACTCCCTGGACAATCCCGGGGTGTACGCCCAGGCCAACATGGTCGGTTTTCTCAATATCCTCGAAGCCTGCCGCCGGCATCCGCCGCGTCATCTGGTCTATGCCTCCAGCAGTTCGGTATACGGCGCCAACGCCAAGCTGCCGTTTGCCGTCGAGGATCCGGTGGAGCAACCGGTTTCGCTGTATGCCGCGAGCAAGCGGGCCAACGAGCTGATGGCCCACAGCTACGCGCATCTGTACCGCCTGCCCCTCACCGGCCTGCGCTTCTTTACCGTTTATGGCCCCTGGGGCCGCCCGGACATGGCGCTGTTCAAGTTCACCGAGGCGATGCTGAGCGGCCGTCCCATCGACATCTACAACCACGGCCTGATGGCCCGTGACTTCACCTATATCGACGATATCGTCGAAAGCCTGCTGCGCCTGCGCCTCAAGCCACCACAGGCCGAGGCCGGCACGCCGCCCTGCCAACTGTTCAATATCGGCCGCGGCCAGCCGGTGCGGCTATTGGACTTCGTCGGCTGCCTGGAGCAGGCACTGGGCATCCAGGCCCGGCGCAATTACCTGCCCCTGCAACCAGGCGATGTCCTGGAAACCTGGGCGGATGTCTCGTCCCTGGCACGCTGGATCGATTTCTCGCCAGGCATTTCCCTGGAACACGGCGTCAGCCGGTTCGTCAGCTGGTATCGCGATTTCTACCGACTCCAGCTCCCCTCACAAGCCTTCAGGTAGACCCGATGATCGAACTTTCGGTATTGATTCCGGCGAAGAACGAAGCCGAAAACCTGCCGTCGCTGCTCAGCGAGATCCGCAGCGCCCTGGCCCACGAGCACTACGAAGTGCTGGTGGTCGACGACGGCAGCGACGACCAGACCCTGGCCGTGCTGCAGCGCCTCAAGGCCCAAGGCTTCGAGCAACTGCGCATCCTCCACCACGAGCGCTCCCTGGGCCAGAGCACCTCGCTCTGGCACGCCGCGCAGGCGGCCCGGGGGCAATGGCTGGCGACCCTGGATGGCGACGGCCAGAACGATCCGGCGGATATTCCCGGCATGCTCGGCCTGGTCCGCGCCAACCCGGGCCTGCAACTGGTCGCCGGGCACCGGGTCAACCGCCGCGATACCGCGAGCAAGCGCTGGGCTTCGCGTTTCGCCAACGGCCTGCGCCGCCGCCTGCTCAAGGACGCCACCCCGGACACCGGCTGCGGCCTCAAGCTGATCGAACGCGCGGCCTTCGTGCGCCTGCCCTACTTCGACCATATGCACCGCTATATCCCGGCCCTGATCCTGCGTCACAACGGGCGCATGCAAGTGCATCCGGTCAACCACCGGCCGCGGCATGCCGGCACGTCCAAGTACGGCAATATCGACCGCGCCCTGGTCGGCATCCTCGATCTGTTCGGGGTCTGGTGGCTGATCCGCCGCACCCGCCTGAACAGCCAGGCCCAGGAGCTTGAAGGATGACCCGGGAAACCCTCTGGCTGGTCGTCGGCTTCGCCGGCCAGGCGGTCTTTACCGGCCGTTTCGTCCTGCAATGGCTGTACAGCGAGTTCAAGCGCCGCAGCATCATCCCGGTGGGTTTCTGGTACCTGAGCATGCTTGGCAGCGCCCTGTTGCTGGCCTATGCCATCTACCGCGAGGACCCGGTGTTCATCATCGGCCAGTCCTTCGGTTTTCTGGTCTACCTGCGCAACCTGCAATTGATCGCGCGCAACAAGACGCAGGAGGAATAACCCATGTTCAGAAGCGCAAGGACCGAGTGCCTGGCACTGGTCGCCCTGGCCGTGCTGCTGATGGCCGCCGGAATCGGCTGGCGCCAGCCGATGAACGTCGACGAAGAGCGCTTCCTCGGCGTCGCCCTGGAAATGCTGCAGAACGGCAACTGGTTCATTCCCCACCGCGCCGGCGAGATCTATGGCGACAAACCGCCGCTGTTCATGTGGACCGTGGCCCTGTTCACCGCCCTGACCGGATTGCCCAAGGTCGCCCTGTACCTGCCGGGGCTGATGTCGGCGGCAGTCATCACCGCCGTGCTGCACGACCTTGGCGGGCGCCTGTGGAACCGTCGCGTCGGGCGTATCGCTGCGCTGCTGTTCCTCGCCACCTACCAGAGCTATAGCATCCTGCGCACCGGGCAGATCGACAGCTTCCTCTGCCTGTGGGTCGCCCTCGGTTTCTACGGACTGATCCGCCACCTGCTGCTCGGCCCGGCCTGGGGCTGGTTCTACCTGGGCTGCGCGGCGATGGGGCTGGGCATCATCAGCAAGGGCGTGGGTTTTCTCCCGGCCTTGATGCTGCTGCCCTACGCCTGGGCCGTGCGCCGGCGCTGGCCGGGGGTGACGGTCATGCCGGGCCAGGGCTGGCGCTGGAGTCTGGGCCTGCTCTGCGTGCTCGGCGGCTGCGCGTTCTGGCTGCTGCCGCTGCTGCTGTCGATCGCCCATGGCGGCGGCGCGGCGGAGCTGGCCTATCTCAAGGAAATCCTCCTGCGCCAGACCGCCAGTCGCTATGCCAATGCCTGGGACCATCGCGAGCCGTTCTGGTACTTCTTCAGCGAGGTCATTCCCAAGTACTGGCTGCCGCTGATACTGGTGCTGCCGTGGATGCTCCCGGCCTGGCGCCGGCAACTGCACAAGCGCGACGGGCGCTTCCTCGTCCTGCTTGGCTGGGTTGCGCTGGTGCTGCTGTTTTTCAGCCTCAGCAGCGGCAAGCGCAAGCTGTATATCTTCCCGGCCCTGCCGGGGCTGGTGCTGGCCATCGCACCGCTGCTGCCCTGGCTACTCAAGCGCTGGTTCCTCGCGCGCCCGGCCTGGCGTCGGGTGTTTGTTGTGGTAACGGTGGTGTGGTTCAGCCTGTGGTTCGTGCGCGGGGTGGTCGAGCCCTTCAAGGAAGGCATCAACCCGCATGAAACCCTGATGGTGGAAGCCGAAAAGGCTACTGGTGGTGCCGAACTGGCGCTGGTGCGATGGCGCGAAGGGCACTGGCTGTTCGCTCGCCAGCCGATCGTGCATTTCGGCTTTGGCCGCTCTACCAGCGAGGATGCGCTGTACTGGATGCGCCAGCATCCGGGGTCTTTCGCTCTGGTGCCGGAAACCGAGCTCGGCCGCTGCTTCGACGCTGGCAAGGCGCGCAAGCTGGGGGATACCTCGCGGGCGCAATGGTATGTGGTCGGGGCCGACGCCGATAACGGGCAGTGCCAGGACACAGCGCCGGCCAGGGTCTATCGCTTTGGCTGGCAGGCGACACTCGACTAGGTTCAATGGCTTCATCGCTGGCAACGCCAGCTCCCACAGGTTCCGCGTCTGGCCTGGGTCTTGCGACCGATCGGAATCCTTGTGGGAGTCGGCGTTGCCGACGATGGAGCCATCAGCTTCGACATCCATGCTGCTGGGATGTGTTGTTCTTGCTGGCCTTATCGCTGCATGGGTATCTACACATCTCGAGCGAAGGCCGACGCGGTCAAGGTAGGAGCTGCTTTAGCTGCGATGGACCGCGCAGCGGGCCCAAATCCTGTCTACCCAGTGAGCCTGGAGAAACGCGGCAGACCAGGCACTGTGAATCCATGATACGGCTTGGCCAAAGGCTCGTGCGGGATGGTTTTGGGACCGCTGGCGCGGTCCATCGCAGCTGAAGCAGCTCCTACCCGGACCGCGTCGCATGGTTGGTTTGGGTAAACCGGAAGATGTGTAGATACCCATGCTCATCGCTGGCAAGCCAGCTCCCACAGGTACTGCATGCACCGGCCTTGTGGGAGCTGGCTTGCCAGCGATGAGGCCAGTAGCAACACCCTCAAATACTGCGAGTCACCCCACCATCGACCTTGAGATTCTGCCCGGTGATATACCCCGCACCCTCGCTGGCCAGAAACGCGATGGTCGCGGCGATCTCCTCGCTGGTGCCATAGCGCTTGAGCGGCACGCTGTCACGACGCTGGTCGGTCGACGGCAGGCTGTCGATCCACCCCGGCAGCACGTTGTTCATCCGCAGGTTATCGCCGGCATAGGTATCGGCGAAGATCTTGGTAAAGGCCGCCAGCCCGGCACGGAACACCGCCGAAGTCGGGAACAGGTCCACCGGCTCGAACGCCCAGGCCGTGGAGATATTGATGATCACCCCGCCCTGCTGGCGCTGCATGATCGGCGCTACCAGGCGGGTCGGGCGGATCACGTTGAGCAGGTAGGTGTCCATGCCCTTGTGCCAGTCCTCGTCGCTGATCTCCAGGATCGGCGCACGAGGTCCATGACCGGCGCTGTTGACCAGCACATCGATCCGCCCCCATTTCTCCATCACCGCATCCACCAGGCGTTGCAGGTCGGCCACCGACTGGTTGCTGCCGGTCACCCCGACACCGCCCAGTTCGTTCGCCAGCGCCTCGCCCTTGCCGGACGACGACAGGATGCCGACCTTGTAACCGTCGGCCGCCAGCCTGCACGCGGTGGCCGCGCCCATGCCGCTGCCGGCGGCGGTGATGATCGCTGTTTTTTCGACTGCCATGTTGCCTCCTGGGATTCGGACTCTTGATGTTTCGAGTCCCTACACCCTAGCAGCCGGTTCAGAGGCAAGGGAGGCAGCAACGCTTTGCCAAGCCAGTAGTTCAGCTATCGGCTGCCTGTTCCTTCAGCCATTCCTTCACCACCTGCAGCAGCGGCGACTGCTGCGCCTTGCGTGGCCAGACCAGGTAGAACGCCTTGTCCAGGCGCAGGTCCTGGCTGAACACCTGGACCAGGCGCCCGGCGGCGATATCGTCCTTGACGAAGGCATGGCTGGCCAGCGCGATGCCCTGCCCGCCGATGGCCGCCTCGATAGCCAGGGAAGTCTGGTTGAAACGCAGGTTCCTGGCGCTTGGCGGTAGATGACCGGGGAACAGCGCGGCAACGAACAGCGGCCAGTAATGGTGGGCGTCGTGCAGTGCGACAAAGCCCTGCAATGTGTCGAAGGTCTCCGGTGCCCCCTTCTCCGCCAGTAACCTCGGACTGGCCACCGCCACGATCCGCTGCTCCATCAGCAACTCGGCATTCAGCCCGCCACCGAAAGGCGGCTGGCCGTAGCGCACGGCGATATCGACGCCATCGGTGTGGAAGTGCGAGAGCCGGTCGGTGGCCAGCAGGCGCAGGTCGATGTCCGGGTTGCGCTCGGCAAAGCTGCCGAGGCGCGGGATCAGCCATTTGGAGGCGAAGGTCGGGGTCACGCTGACGGTCAGGTGGGAGGACTCGGGGCGCAGCAGGCGGGTCGCTTCGTCGATCATCGCCAGGGCACTGCGAATGCTGGCGCTGTAGGCACGACCCGCGTCGGTCAAGCCGAGGCCACGGGGCAGGCGCTCGAACAGGCGAATCTCCAGGCTCGCCTCCAGGCCACGGATCTGCTGGGCCACGGCAGCCTGGGTCAGGCCCAGTTCCTCGGCGGCCAGGCGGAAGTTCAGATGCCGCGCCACCACTTCGAACATGCGCAGGGCGTTGAGGGAGGGTAAGCTGGGGAAGCCTGCTGACATGGCGATGGGATTTCTACTGTCGTGGGAAAGATTGGCTGTCTCTCTGGATCCGCCGCAGGCTTGCTAGCCTGCGCTGGCATCAAGGACAACTGGTTCCGAGGCTACCCGCCGCACTGCGCGATGGAAACCCCGGCCAGTAGAAAAACCACCCTCTAAGCCAAGGGCACCGTCATGAAAAAGCCTGCCATCGCCGCCTTCGTCTTCCTCGGCGTTATCTGGGGCAGCAACTTCGTCTTCGTCAAGTCCGCTGCCCAGTACATCTCGCCCTTGCAGATCACCCTGCTGCGGGTGCTGTTCGGCTTCGTGCCGGTGCTGGTCTACGCCCTGCTCAGCGGCGCGCTGCGGCGTGAGCACTGGCGGCATGCCCCGCACTTCCTGGTGATGTCGTTGCTGGCCACAGCGCTCTACTATTTCGCCTTCGCCAAGGGCACGGCGCTGCTGGACACCAGCATCGCCGGGATGCTCGGCGGGGCGATTCCGCTGTTCACCTTTCTCTGCGCCTGGCTGTTCCTGCGCAGCGAGCCGCTCAGCGGGTCGAAGGTCGCGGGAGTCGGCCTGGGCTTTCTCGGCATCCTGCTAGTAGCGCGGCCCTGGTCGGCGCAGGGCGCGATCGATCCGCTGGGGGTGCTGTACATGATTTCTCGGGGCGTTGAGCGTGGGCTGTTCGTTTGTCTATGCGAAGCGCTTTATCAGCCCGCTGGGACTGCCGGCAGTAGCGCTGGTGACCTATCAGATCGGGTTGGCGCTGGTGATGTTGCTGGTGGTCACGCCGTTGCAGGGGATTGGCGCGGTGTTCGACGACACCGGAGCCTGGCTGGGCCTGGTGTTCGGGCTGGGGCTGCTGGGCACGGGGGCGGCGTATCTGGCGTATTACCTGATCGTCGCGGCGTTCGGCGCGCTGGCGGCTTCGGCAGTGACCTATATCCCACCGGTGGTGGCGCTACTGATCGGGGCCTGGCTGGGGGAACCGGTGACGGCGAGTTCGTGGGTGGCGGTGGGGTTGATTCTGGGTGGGGTGGCGTTGGTGCAGGTGCGCTTTGCGGGGTATGGATTACGGTCAAGAACCGATCCTTGAACCGTGAAGCTGTCATGCGCTTGCCTTGAATCTTGCAGTGCTCTTGAGATCAAGCGCCGTCCGCACGGCGCATCGCTGGCAAGCCAGCTCCCACATTTGTTGCAACGTACCTATGTCTGTAAGGCCATGGTTGCTCGCCTTGTTCATACGACGCGGTATCGCGTCGAGCCCAACAGTCTCCCCACGATGGATCGCCATGAGACAAAGGCTGGCAACTCAAATCCAACAGGCCATGGCGCGTTGCAACAGACGTGGGAGCGAGCTTGCTCACGAAGCGCCGTGTGGACGGCGCTCGATCTTGAGAGCGCTGCAAGGTTCCCGTCATGCACCTGCCAGCCTCGCCCCGGCATTCCGACGAGCCCGCCAAAACCAGGAACACCGCACATCGACATACGTGCTCCAGCGCTGCGACACTGGTGCCCGTTCAGCCACGCCCTCGCAAAGGACCTGCGCCATGCAAAGCCCTACCGTACTCAAGACACCCCGCCTGCTGCTCACTCCGCTCCAGTTGAGCGACGCCCCAGCCATTCAAGCGCTGTTCCCGCATTGGGAAGTCGTCCGCTATCTCGACAGCCGCGTGCCCTGGCCCTACCCCGACGACGGCGCCCTGACCTATGTGCGCGATATCGCCCTCCCCGCCATTGCCAAGGGCCGCGAATGGCACTGGATGATCAGCCTGGCCTCGGAGCCGGAGCAACGGATCGGCAGCATCAGCCTCTACGACCAGCCAGGAAACAACCGCGGTTTCTGGCTTTCGCCACGCTGGCAAGGTCAGGGGTACATGCGTGAAGCCTGCGAAGTGATCAATGGCTATTGGTTCGAGACTTTGGGCCGGCCAGTGATGCAGGTGCCAAAGGCGGTGCACAACGAGGCCTCGCGGAACGTCTCGCTGCGTGAAGGTATGCGCCTGGTAGGCACCGAGGACGGGCATTTTGTCTCTGGCCCGATGCTGAAAGAGATATGGGAGCTGACCAGGGAAGAATGGCTGCGGGCTTGAGTCCGCTTACCGCTTTACAAGACTGCTGATATCGACCTTGCCCTTGCGCAAGTTGGCCACCGCATCATTGCGCGCCACATACAAATAGACCTTGCCCTCCTTGCTCCTGGCCAAGGCCTTCATCTCCACCAGCTTTTCAAGATCGGTCCTGGCCGTGTTTTCCGAGATGTCGTGGTCATGGGTCAACTCCCTGGCCGTGAACACCCGCCCCGGTTCCCTGACGATCTTCTTCAGCAGATGCAACTGCCGGTAGTTCAAGCGCTCGCCGGCCCCGGAAGTGTCCAGCCAGGCCATCAACTCATGAAACTCCCATTGCTTCGCCCTGACGTAATCAATGAACTCCGCCATGGCCCGTTCGATGATCCGTAGCTGGTAGATCACGAAATAAGTCAGGTCGAACGCATCGGTCTCGGTGAAGACATAGGATTCCCCATATTGCATGGGCGCTTCCTTGAGCAACGCGCTGATGGAAATGTATTCGAACGCCCAATACCCCGACTTGAGCATGCACCAATAGAACAGCCCCCTCGCCGTCCGGCCGTTGCCATCGACGAAGGGATGCTCGTAGCCAAGCATGAAATGCAGAATGATCGCCTTGACCACCGGGTGAATGAACAATCGCCCGTTCTTTCCGTCATGGGCTGTATTGGCGAATGCACAGAGGTTTTCAAGTCGCTGCTGCAGCAGATGGGCCGGTGGCGGTTGGTGCGCTGCCTCGCCATCCCGGTCACCGACAAAGATGTCATCGGTTTCCCGCAGACAGCCCGGACTGACCTCTTCGTCCTTGATGCCCTCGGTCGCCAGCAGATGAAGCTCGCAGATCAACTCGACCGTCAGCGCCTGGTCCTTGTTGCGCATCGCATGCTTCATCAACCGGTAGTTGTTGAGGATCATGCGCTCGTCATCAGTTTGCGGTGCCCGCTCCTTCACCAGCATTTCCTTGGCGACCTTGCGGGTGGTCGCGGCGCCCTCCAGTTGGGCGCTGGAAATGGCTTCTTCCATCATCAGCGAGTCGACCAGGTACTTGTTGTGATGAGGTGGCTGATTGACCTCGGCGCCCAGGCGCGCGCTCAGTTGCTCGATATCGTGGATGACCTTGTGGCAGAAGTCGGTCAGATGCAGCACGAAGGGATCGCCGCACTCGCTATCCAGGCCAATGTCCCGCTGCCCGTTGGTACGGGCGATCTTGACGGCGGCCCAGGCACATTCCTTGTCGATGCCCTTGGGGACCCGGCGCATGAATTCGTGCCAATGCAGGTAGCGGCCTTTTTCATCGACCGCCTTGAAACGGTTCATCTGCTCGAAGATGTTGATACCGTGTCTGGCCAGCAAATCCGGGAAGGGAACGGGTTTCTGGATCCTGGCCATGGCTTCAACTCAATTCAGGGGAAATTGAGCTGAAACTAGGCGAGGTGGGTTTTTCTGTCAATTCAACGCAAATCCCACCCAAACTCCATGGGTCTTTTCCGAGTGCCGAAGAATGAATGAGTCGTTGATGGAAATCGAACGTGCTGCCTATGAGGAATTCGAACAGCTCTGGCACCAGGGCGCCTTCGATCAGCAGCGTCTAGGGCAGGCGTTCTACAACCACTTTCGCCTGCACAAGCTCACCAACCAAGACCCGCTCTACGAGCTGTACGAAGCCAAAGGTGAAAAAGCGCTGCGCCTGATCTCCCAGCTCTTCACCATCAAATAAGCACGCTGCAATCCAGGCACGCCGCGGTCACCGTGGGCTTCTGCGGTGATAGGCAAGCAGATTGATGTTGTGACTGCGGGCCTCATCGTCGGCAAGCCGACTCCCACAGGGTTCTGGGCCAGCCACAGTATCTGTGCTCGGCGCGGGCCCTGTGGGAGCTGGCTTGCCAGCGAATACGACAGGGAATCCACCACGGCAGTTACTACAGAACCCTCAGCATCTACCTACACCAGCTTCGCCCCGCTCGGATTTCCTGCTGCGGGTTTCCAGAGCATGCTTTTCCCCCTGCCAGGTTGTTATGGCAACTGCACACAGGGCACCCTCCGCGTGCACCGGTTTGCCCGAGCCGGTCTACCAATCTGTGTGCAGTTGCCACCCCTCCTTCATGCGCTCAGACATCAACTCCATCCTCACGCGATTTACCTCACAGCCTCTGCTCAAGGATCCAGCAAAAACGACTGCAAAATCCTACAAAACCTCCTCTAGATCCGACTTTCATGTAGGCAATTTCCCAAGCATACTTTTCCGCCTGATCAGCCGTTGCACATCTGGGAATTGCTACCTAGTCTTCGCCGGTCGCTGCGGTTTGGCGACTCGGGTTTGGTAGCCTGACTTCATTCCTTCGGACGTGCATTCGTCATCAACTCAGCCGGTTCTCTGCCGGCTGGTCTGTGTCATGGCGGCTGTACGCTGGGCGCCTTCGGGTGCGCCGGAGCTCCGAAGTCCGGTCTACCAACCTGCGTACGGTCGCCACCCAATCGTTTGGTAGCGGTTGCGTGTCGGCTCCATATCCCTTCGGAGACTACACGATGAAAAAGAGCGTTCCAGACCCACCCACCTCACCACGCCGCACCACCGCCAACATCCATTTCGGCACCTGCGCCGGAGCCCACCCACACATCTTCGCCGTCTGCCCGGACGCCGATATCGAAGATGCCCTCGCCCACCTCTCCGCAGCCATCACCTCAGCCTTCGAAACCAACGCCCAGCTTTGCGACATGCTCTCCCGCCCATTGGCGGACAAGGCATGGGCTACCTGGCAGTCGTTGGAAATCTGTCAGGCGCTGACTGAGGCGCTACGTAAAGGAGTGGCCTGCCCGCAGGTGGAGAGATAAGAGGTTGATCGCTTAACGGGCCGCCCATGCGGCCCTACAGATCCATGCAGCCAAATTTCCTGCCCCTGATATCTCTCCGATTCCGTCAGCGAACCTACTGATTTTTCCTCAACGTCTTTGGGAAACGTCTCACAGACGCTGTGGTTTCAGCTCTCTAGGCTACGAACTCCAACCTACAAGGAGTTCACTCATGTTCAGCACCAGCAACACTTCCCACGCCATCCGGGCCCTTACTCGTGCACAAGCTTGTTCATAAATCCTCCGCCTGTGCAGACCCGATCTATCGCGAATAGTCCCCCACCAGCTTTGACGCCTCTGGAAATTAGAAAATGACCAAACCTACTTCAACTTATGAGTACGACAACCAAATTCAGGAACTCCACCAAGGCGCCGCTAATCTGACCAGATACGGCTGCATTATCACCTCTCGATATATCAGGGACGTTGCATTCAGGGCGAAGTTCAATCGAGATTTTGCACATCACGTGCGACAGATTCTGTTCGACGTAAGAAACGGGAAACTGACAGTTTCTGAAGGGTTGCAGCAGGTCGAACTAGAGCACAAGAGCTTCCAGCGAAAGGCACTGGAGGTGGGAGGACTAATAACGGGCGCATCAATGGTTGTAACCGGAGTCGGTATTTGTTACGGCTCAGCTTTGACCGCATGCGCTATCGGAGCCCCTATGGCTGCTCATGGGGCGAATAATGTTTATGAGAACGCTACGAATCTTGCTAGCGGCCGTACAGATGCAGTAGGACCGCTGAGAAAAATCTACCATGGCGCGGCTGCAGTTTCCGGTGGAGACGAGAGGCATGGAAATGTCGCGTATGGAGTGGTGGATATCGGCCTATCAGGATACGGCGTTCTGAGGCTTGTAAAAAAACCGGGAGCATGGCAGCTATTCAGATCAATGAGATCAGATAAAGTTCGCGCTTTCAGGACAATGAACAAAAGAACACTATTCCTGGAAATGGCAATTAGCACCTGGACCACATACCTGGTATCACAAGAGTTCGAAAAGTGATCACAGCCATATTCTTCGCCGTAACCGCACCAACATTAATCATTGCCTTTCTATTAAGGTCAAGATTTTCTGGCGAAAACTACAGCACTTGGTCAACTATCGGATTAATGCTCTTCAACCTTATCTGCAGCGTTTTCCATCTGGAGCTAACACAGAATGGCTGCATACTGCTCTACAAATGCTCCCCGAAATTTGAAGAAAGCCATCCAATTATCTTATGGCTTTCTTTTTTTTGCATACTCCTGCACTGCCTTGCCATACCGTCAGAATTCGAACCTAGACGCTGGCTCAGGAAAAAGTTCAACCCCCGCCTGTGAATTCTCGCCAAAGAAAAAATGGGAAAGATTCATTTTGGCTCAAACGATAAGGATGGCCTGTCCGCAAGTGGCAAGATGAGAGGTTGGTCGCTTAACGGGCCGCCCATGCGGCCCCACAGGTTCATGCTTGATGGCAACTGCACGCGAGGGCGCCTTCGGGCGCATCGGGTTTTCTCTGTGGACCGGTTCGTCAACCTACATGTAGTTGGCACCCTCCCTCCCTTCCTTCCGCATCGCTCAAAGATATGAGTTCACAGTGTCCTCCAACATAGAGACCAGCTCAGGGTCCATGTAGTGGAACTCATCCGGAATATCTAGAACGTGAATTCGCTTGTGCTCCAGCAAGCGCGCGTACTCCGCCTGCAGCCTTTGCAGGTGCTTTCGCTCCATCACGAAAATGATGTCGGCCCAACGGATATCTGCCGGGCCAACGGACTTGCGAGCATTCGGGCTGGTACCCGCCGAACGAGCACTGAAACCGGCCCGCCGACGCCAAATGGTCTCAGCGGTGGGACTGCGCCACTGGTTGCGGCTGCAAACGAATAGGAGATTGGTCACTGTCGATCCGGTCGAAGAATGAATTTAGTCGATGCGAAAACCAACAGCATATGGCCTCTCGACATCATGGTTCCAGCACTGCGACACTAGGACTTGCTTCAGTCATGCCCTCGCAAAGGAACTGCGTCATGGAAAGTTCTCCCGTCCTTAAGAAAGCCCTGCTATTCAAGAGCTGCTCCCCATTGGGATGTCGTCCGTTACCTCAACATCCGCGTACCTTGCCCCCCCGACGATGGCGCGTTTAGTCGTCACATTTTAATTCCTCAAAGAATCAAGCAACCACCAAACGGTCGTGTCACCTCACCGGCACAGGAAGAAAAAATGACAGATCCAACAAACCAAAATATTGAAGCCAACCTGAATCGCTATTTGGCCCGGAACAACATGGAACAAGCCATACTTCTTACGGGAGGCTGGGGATGCGGAAAAACCCACTTCATCGATAAATTTATAGAAAAGCAGGCACCAGAAAGACTTAGGATAATAAAAATAAGCCTGTTTGGACTTAGAGCAATATCAGAGATAGAGGATCGCATACTAGGAGAATTTCACCCAATAATAACTTCCAAACCATTAAAACTACTTGGCGCTTCAGCAAAAAAGTTGACAGGGGTATTAAATCTAGATCTTTCTGGAGGTGACAACCCCGAAATTTCACTTTCAGCAAATGCAGAAAGTCTAAATTTGTTCAACTTACTAATTAGAGGAAAAACTGATTTCGCAATAGTTTTAGACGACCTCGAACGCTCCGACATCGACATCCAAGAGTTGCTCGGGTATATAAGCTACACTGTAGAAGCCTGCAAAATAAAAACCATCCTCATCGCCAACGAATCAGTTCTTGAAAAAAAACATGGAGATCGTTACAGGGAATTCAAGGAAAAAACAGTTTGCAAAACCTTTGAGATCACTCACAACGCCGAACTAGCTATCGATCTATTCCTGAAGTCTGACGCCAACTGCATTTACTCATTAAAGAAAACCATTCTGGAAACGTATGCTGCATCAGACAGCAGAAACCTTCGTTCACTAAAGCAAGTCATCGACGACTTCTCTCAAATCTTCGAAACACTGAATGAGACATACCAATCCAACCAATCATACATAACAACCCTCGCAAAAACCTTCTTTGCATTGAACATAGAGTTGAAACTATCAAATATAAATCGACATCAGATAGCGTCAGGAGAAGTTTTCCAGCCAACCTCAAAATTCAAGAAAAAATACTTCCCCTTAGACCAACCCGTACTTAAAGAGAGCTTCTGGGTCGACGCTCTATTTAATGGGGACTACTCGAAATTAAATGAGCTCACCAGCACCCTTTCACTTTTCACCAAACCAACAACCTCCGAACCAGATACTCTCTCGCAACTCAGCAACTTCAAAATACTAGAAGACGCCAAATTCGAGGAGCTAGTTCAAAAATTGGAAACCGAAATACGCAGTCACGAAGATGAACTTCCTGGGCAATTTTTAAGAAAATCCGAACTACTGGCAAATTTCATTGAAAACAACCTGAGTAACACCAGCCTATCCGAGCTATCCATCGACATAAAAGACCATGTAGAAAAATACAAAAACTCAGAGAAATGGCGGACCTCTGACATTAACTATCTCAGCCGCTATGAAGTCACTTTTTTATCAAACACCTCAGAACTTCGTGATGCTTACAATTACTTCCTAAATACGCACACCGCTGCATACAACCTCGCAAAAAACGAAAAGCGAGAAAAAATCGCATCAGAAAAAATCGATAGCTTTTATGATGCCGTATCTAATGGCAATCGTACCACCCTTATAGAACTTCTTATAAAAGAACATCCCCACACAGTCTTTTTCACAAAAATAGACCCTCAGCTCTTCGTACAGGCATTACTAGAAGGGTCGAATGAAGCGATGTTCGAGTTCATAGAGATCGCCGCTGAACGATACACAATGGATCGACTAAGAGAGCATCGAGGCAGCAACGAACTCTCTTTAGAGCTTGATTTCTGGATCAACACAAAAACAATTTTGGAAAGCAAGATTTCGACCGCACAAGCTTTGAAAGCATATAACCTCAGAAATCTTATCGACCCTACCATCATAAACTTCTGCCACATGCTTTCACCTATATAAAAACCAACAGCGCCCCCTTCAATACACGAATAGCAAATCCAACCCAAAAACTGAACTCACCTCTCAGATTACAAACAGATTACAAAGCACTATTAAAACTTGTGCTTTGTAATCTATCAGCACACACAAACTTATACTGAGTATACGCCTGCAATATCTTCGACTCCTCACCACCCCCCCACCACCGAATCCGCCCTAGGCTCCGCCCCTCCCCAAAGCACCCCACTCCCTCCATCCCGCAAAATAATCTGCCCCCGCCCATACTCCGTAGAATCACTAACCACCACCACCTCATGCCCCCGCCTTACCAGCGAGTTAATCAAATCCCGAGAAGCCCCCTGCTCCACCCCAATCTTCATCCCCCCCAACCACTGCCACCTGGGCGCATCCAGCGCAGCCTGCGGATTCAAAGCAAAATCCACCATATTCATCACCATCTGCACATGCCCCTGCGGCTGCATATACCCCCCCATCACCCCAAACGGCCCGAGCGCTTCGCCGTCCTTGGTCAAGAACCCGGGAATGATCGTGTGAAAGGTCTTCTTCCCCGCCACCAGGCAATTGGCATGCGCCGGATCCAGACTGAACTCCTGCCCCCGGTTCTGCAGGGCAATCCCGCTGTCCGGCAGCACCACCCCGGAGCCAAACCCGTGATAGTTGCTCTGGATAAACGACACCATATTCCCCTCGCCATCCGCCGTAGCCAGGTACACCGTGCCACTGGCCAGCGGATCCCCATGCACCGGCGGCTGCGCCTGCTCGCCGATCTGCGCCCGACGCCGTGCGGCATAGTCGTCGCTGAGCAGGTCCTCCACCGCCACCCGCATATGCTCCGGGTCGGTGATGTAGTGCAGCCCGTCGCTGTAGGCGAGCTTCATGGCTTCGAGTTGCCGGTGCCAGGTGAGTTGGCTGTCGCGGTGATCGAAGTCGAAGCCTTCGAGGATCTTCAGCGCCATCAACGCCACCAGCCCCTGCCCGCTCGGCGGGATTTCCCAGACATCGACGCCGCGATAGTTGATCGAGATCGGGTCGACCCATTGCGCGCGATAGCCTTCCAGGTCAGTGGCCCGCAGGTATCCACCGGTCGCCCGTGAATGGGCATCCAGGCGCTGGGCGATGGCGCCACGGTAGAAGCTTTCGCACCGGGTCGAGGCCAGCTCTTCAAGGGTCGCTGCCTGCGCAGGGTTGAAGAACATCTCCCCGGCCTTGGGCGCGCGACCGTCGATAAGGAAGGTGTCGAACCACGCCTGCAACACGCCGTCCCGATGCGGCGCGAATTCCTTCAGCGCGATTTCCCATTGATGGGCAACCACCGGCGATACCGGAAAGCCGTCGCGAGCCAGGCTGATCGCAGGCTTGAGCAGATCAGCGAACGGCAGTTTGCCAAAGCGCCCGGACAATTCCGCCCAGGCCGAGGGGCAGCCGGGAACGGTGACCGGTGTCCAGCCGTAGAGCGGCATTTCACTGTGTCCGGCCGCCTTGACGGCATCGATACCCAGGGCCGCCGGCGCGTGTCCATTGCCGGCCAGGCCATGCAGTTGCCCCTTGGTCCAGACCAGGGCAAAGGCATCGCCACCAATCCCGCAACCCGTCGGTTCGACCACGGTCAACGCAGCAGCAGTGGCAATAGCCGCATCGATGGCGTTGCCGCCCTTTTGCAGGATTTCCATCCCGGCCTGGGCCGCCAGCGGCTGGGAGGCGGCGACCATCCCGCGGCGGGCAAACACGCTCTGGCGCTGGGACGGATAGGGATATTCATGGGCAGATAGATTCAACATGACTAGGCACTCTCGGATTCATTGACCGGACTTGATCCGGTTCCATTCACGGGTAATCAGGCGCTGGATGCTGTCCGGCAGGTCGGCGGAGACGAAGGTGTGTTCGATCACATCGTCACCGGGGTAGATGCCGGGGTCGGCGCTGACCTTGGGGTCCATCAGCGCGGTGGCGTCCTTGTTGGCGTTGGCGTAGCCGACGTAGTCGCTGACCGGGGCGATCACCTCGGGGCGCAGCAGGTAGTCGATCAGGGCGTGGGCGTTGGCGCTGTTGGCGGCGTCCTTGGGGATGGCGAGCATGTCGAACCAGAGGTTCACGCCTTCCTTGGGGATCAGGTAGCGGATGTCCACCGGCTTGCCGCTTTCCCTGGCCCGGCTGCGCGCCTGCATGACGTCGCCGGAGTAGCCGATGGCGACGCAGATATCGCCATTGGCGAGGTCTGCGGTGTACTTGGAGGAGTTGAAGTAGGTGACCGAGGGGCGCAACTGCATCAGGCGCTGCGAGGCCTGTTTGTAGTCCTGCGGCTTGGTGCTGTTGGGGTCGAGGCCGAGGTAGAGCATGACCTGGGGAATGATCTTGACCGGGGCATCGAGGAAGGCGACGCCGCAGCTTTTGAGTTTTTCCAGGTTGCCCGGCTCGAAGACCATGGCCCAGGAGTCGAACACCGCGTCCTTGCCGAGTACGGCGCGGACTTTCTCTTCGTTGTAGCCGATGCCGACCGTGCCCCACATGTAGGGCACGGCGTAGCGGTTGCCGGGGTCGGCGGCTTCGAGGCGCTGCATCAGCCGTGGGTCGAGGTGCTGCCAGTTGCCGAGCAGCTTCTTGTCCAGCGGCTGGTAGGCGCCGGCGCGGATCTGCTTGGAGAGGAACTGGCTGGAGGGCACCACCAGGTCGTAACCGGAATGCCCGGAGAGCAGCTTGGCTTCGAGCATTTCATTGGTATCGAAGATGTCGTAGCGCACCTTGATCGCGCTGGCCTTTTCGAAGTTGGCCAGGGTGTCCGGGGCGATGTAGTCGGACCAGTTGTAGACCTTGACCTCCTGCTCGGCGGCCTGGGTAAACGGCATTACGGCGGCGCAGCAAAGCGCCGCGAACAAGCTCGTTGAACGCATGACGGAATTCCTTGAACAGAAGGTCAGAGCACGCGGCTGAGAAACGCCCGGGTACGCGGATGGGTCGGTCGGTTGAAGATCTGCTCCGGCGGGCCCTGTTCGATCAGTTCGCCCTGGTCGAGCACCACCACGCGGTCGGCCACTTCCTTGGCGAAGCCCATTTCGTGGGTGACCACGACCATGGTCATGCCCTCCTCGGCCAGTTCCTTCATCACCTGCAGCACCTCACCGACGATTTCCGGATCGAGGGCGCTAGTGGGTTCGTCGAACAGCATGGCCTGGGGTTTCATGGCCAGGGCACGGGCGATGGCGACCCGTTGTTGCTGGCCGCCGGAGAGCATCGACGGATAGTGCCCGCCCTTGTCCGCCAGGCCGACCCGGGCCAGCAGTTGCCGGGCCTGCTCCAGGGCTTCGGCCTTGGGCACGCCGAGCACCTGCACCGGCGCTTCGATGATGTTTTCCAGGGCGGTCATGTGCGGGAACAGGTTGAAGCGCTGGAAGACCATGCCGATATCGCGGCGCTGGCGGGCGATATTGCGTTCGGAGTCGCGCACCAGGGTGCCATCGGACCGCTCGCGGTAGCCCATGGCGTGGCCATTGACACGGATGCGCCCGCCCTGGATGTCTTCCAACAGGTTGATGCAGCGGATGAAGGTGGTCTTGCCCGATCCGGAGGCACCGATCAGCACCACCACTTCACCGCGCTTCACTTGCAGCGACACGCCCTTGAGGATCTGCAAGGCGCCGAAGGACTTGTGGATGTCCAGCGCCTCGATGACCAGTTCTTCGCTTTTCTGCGCCATGGCTCAGCGTCCTCTCAGCAGTTTCAGGGTGCCGCGGCCGAACATGCGGCTGGCGGCCGGGGGCGGCGTGCTGGGCCGGTCGGACTGGCCGAAGCGGTTTTCCAGCCAGCGCTGGAAGAAGCCCCACAGGGTGGTCAGCAACAGGAAATAGATGGCCACCACCAGGTACAGCTCGAACACGCGGAAGGTCGCCGAGGTGACCATCTGCGTGCTGAGCAGCAGCTCCTGCACGCCGATCACGCTGACCAGGGTGGTGTTCTTCAGCATCACGTTGAATTCGTTGCCGATCGGCGGAACGATCACGCGGAACGCCTGGGGCAGGACGATGCGCCGCATCAGCTTGCCGAAGGTCATGCCTAGCGAGCGCCCGGCCTCGTACTGGCCCTTGTCTACCGCACCGATACCGGCGCGGATGATCTCGGCCATATAGGCGCCTTCGTTGAGGCCCAGGGCGATGATCGCCGCCTGGATATTGCCGGGCACCACCAGGCCGAGCAGCTCGATGTCCTCGAAGCGGAAGATCCCGCCCGCCGCCAGTGCGGTGTAGAGGAAGACGATCTGCACCAGCAACGGTGTGCCGCGCATCAGCCACACGTAGAAGCGCACCGGCCATTGCAGCAGCGGGTTGCTCGACAGGCGCATCAATGCCGCCGCCAGCCCTAGCGCACAGCCCAGGGCCATGGCCAGCACGGCGATCAGGCAGGTCAGCCACAGCCCGGTGAGGTACACGCCACTGGGTTGCAGCAGGTACTGCCAGAACACATCCCAATTGAAGTTCATCGTCTGTGTTCCTCAGTCGAGCGTGTCGCTGCTGACATGCCAGGTATCCAGCAATTTGGCGTAGCTGCCATCGGCGCGCATGTCGTCGACGATCTGCTGCACCGCGGCGCTGAGCTGCTGGTCGTCCTTGCGCATGCCGAGGCCGGTGAGGATGCGGCTGAACGCCGGCACGCCCTCTTCGAACAGGTCCGGGGCCATGGCGGCGTAGTAGCCGGCGGTTTCCACCGTGGTGCCGTAGGCATCGACCTGGTTGATGCGCAGGGCCTGGAAGGCGTCGGTGTCGGTGTTGTAGACCACCACTTTCATCGGCGCCTTGCCGGCCTTGGCCAGGGCTTCGTTATGGGCGTCGAGCAGGGTCTTGATGGTGGAGCCGTTGAGCACCGCGACCTTGTGTGCGGACAGGTCGTCGAGGGTTTTCAGCGCCTTGGGGTTGCCCTTGGGCACCACCACCGCCTGGCTGGAATACATGTAGTTGACGATATCGATCACCTGGCGCCGTTCGGGCTTGTCGAACAGCTGGTCGACGATCATGTCGCACTGCCCGGCCAGCAACGCCGGGACAAGGCCGGAGAACGGGATCACCCGCCATTGCACCTGCTTGTTATCCAGGCGCTTGGCGATTTCCAGACCGAGATCGACGGTCAGGCCGCGCGGCTTCTGCGCCGCGTCGAAGGAGACCAGGGGCGGCGAATCCATCCCCGAGCAATAGGTGAGTTTTTCGACCGTCTTCAGACGCTCCGGCACCTGGGGCGCGGCGACGGCCCATTGCGTGCTCACAGCGAGGGAAACAGCCACCAGCAAGGCGCGGCGTAAATGCATGACCAGACACTCCACTTCGTTGGTAAACGGCAGGATTCAAAGTCAACACACGGGCGGGTTGTCAGTTTTGGGGCTGCTTTGCAGCCCTTCGCGACGGTTCGGCGTTCCGACAAGCTCGCTCCCACGGGAGAACTGCGACTCTGTGGGAGCGAGCTCGCTCGCGAAGGGCCGCAAAGCGGCCCCAAAGACCTGACGGTCCCACCTCTATTTTTCCGATTGCAGGAACTGGATCAGCGCCGGCACGGTGCCCTCGATGTGCTCGCGGACTACGGCTTCGGCCTTTTCGGCATCGCCGGCACGGATCGCGTCGAGGATCACCGCGTGTTCCTCGCGGGCGCTGAGGGGCTTGTCGCCGTGCTGCAGCCACAGGCGCATGGGCGCCTCGACCAGCGAGTACAGCGCGGAAATCTGCTTCATCAGGCGCGGGCGGCCGCTGAGGCTGCACAGGTATTCATGGAAGGCGCGGTGGCGACGGACCCATTGCGCGCTTTCATCGCGGTAGTCGTCCATCTCGTCGAGCATGCGTTCCAAGGCGGCCAGCTGGCGTTCGCCGATATGGCTGACGGCAACCCGCACCGCCAGGCCTTCCAGCGCGCTGCGCATCTCGAAGACTTCATGCAGCTCGGCGATATCCAGGCCGCTGACCACCGCACCGCGGTTGGGCCGCAGGGTCACCAGGCCTTGGGCATCGAGACGGCGGAAGGCCTCGCGCACCGGCATGCGGCTCATGCCGATCTCGGTTGCGATGTCCTCGGCGATCAGCCGGTCGCCCTTGCGGTAGCGACCACAGCAGATGGCCTCCAGCAGGAAGTTGTAGGCCTCCTCCTCGGCGGTCTGCGGCTGACGTTCAACGTAAGCGGGGGCGAATTGCATGGGGTGGCACCTTTGTATTTTTGTATCCAATTATCCATGGATACGAAACAGCAGGATGTGTGCCAGGTTATTCGAATGGCACTCAAGCGATTGATTTGGATGGAGAAGGTCGCTGCTCAGGCAAGTGCGGGGCGGGGGGCAGTGCTACCAAATGGCTCAGTGTGCGAACCAAAACCGTGCATTCCGGTAGCCCGGTAACAAACCGCCAACTCTGCATTGCTCTCGGGACCATCGCTGGCAAGCCAGCTCCCACAAAGTTCTGGGCCAGCCGCAGTATCTGTGCTCGACGCGATCCTTGTGGGAGCTGGCTTGCCAGCGATGACACCTTGAGAAGCACCCTGCACCTCAGCTCTGCAACAAGAGCTACGCTCAACCCAACCAATTCCCAGTGCATCACTCGGAATTTCACATTCGACCTTTGAACTATCTGGTTAATTAGCTAGCTAAGCGTATAATCGCCCCTGCATTCACACAGCGAGATACCCGGCATGACCCCTCAACCTCAGGCCTCCGGCCTAAGCAAATTCATCCTGATCGGGCTGGGCGTAATCATCGCCCTGCTCGGCCTGGCCCTGGCCGCAGGCGGTATTCGCCTGACCACCCTGGGCGGCAGTTGGTACTTCCTGATCGGCGGCCTGGCCATGGCCGTCGCCGGCATCCTGATCGCCCTGCGCAAGCCGGCCGGCGCCTGGCTGTTCGCCGCATTCCTGGTGGGTACAGCGATCTGGGCCCTGGTCGACACCGACCGGACCTTCTGGCCGATGTTCTCGCGCCTGTTCATGTTCAGCGTGATCGGCCTGGTGGTGGCCCTGGTCTATCCGCTGCTCAAGCGCGCCTCGGGCGCCAGTGGCGGACGCGGTGCCTACGCCGTCGCCGGGGTGCTGGCGATCGGCGTGGTCTGGGCAGTGGGCAACATGTTCGTGCCCCATCCCACCGTGGCCGCCAAGGGCAACGGCCCGGCGCTGACCCCGGTGGACCCGGCCAAGGCGCAGAAGGACTGGGCCCACTACGGCAACACCGAGGGCGGCAGCCGCTTCGCTGCGCTGGACCAGATCAACCGCGGCAATATCGATAAGCTGCAAGTGGCCTGGACCTACCGCACCGGCGATATCGCCATCAGTGACGGCAACGGTGCCGAGGACCAGCTGACCCCGTTGCAGATCGGCAACAAGGTGTTCATCTGCACCCCGCACAACAACCTGATCGCTCTCGACGCGGATAGCGGCAAGGAGCTGTGGCGCAACGATATCAACGCCCAGTCCAAGGTCTGGCAGCGTTGCCGTGGCATGGCCTACTTCGACGCCACCCAACCAATCGTGCAGCCGACCCAGCCGAACAGCATCCCGGTGATCGCCGCCAGCGTGCCGGCCGGTGCCGCCTGCCAGCGTCGCCTGCTGACCAACACCATCGACGCCCGCCTGATCGCGGTCGACGCCGATACCGGCGCGTTCTGCGAAGACTTCGGCAACAAGGGCCAGGTCGACCTGAAAGCCGGCCTCGGTGATGTGCCGGACTCCTACTACCAACTGTCCTCGGCTCCGCTGATGGCCGGCACCACCGTGGTGGTCGGCGGTCGTGTCGCCGACAACGTGCAGACCGACATGCCCGGCGGCGTGATCCGCGGCTTCGATGTGATCACCGGCGCCATGCGCTGGGCCTTCGACCCGGGCAACCCGGAAGACAAGCAAGCCCCAACCGACGGCAGCACCTACGTGCGCAGCACGCCGAACAGCTGGGCACCGATGTCCTACGACGCGGCGATGAACACCGTGTTCCTGCCGATGGGCAGCTCGTCCACCGACCTTTACGGTGCCGAGCGCACCGCGCTGAACCACAAGTACGGCGCTTCCGTGGTCGCCCTCGACGCCAGCACCGGCGCCGAGAAGTGGGTCTACCAGACCGTGCACAACGACCTCTGGGACTTCGACCTGCCGATGCAGCCGAGCCTGATCGACTTCACCAAGGACGACGGCAGCCAGGTTCCGGCGGTGGTGATCGGCACCAAGGCCGGGCAGATCTACGTGCTCGACCGCGCCACCGGCCAGCCGCTGACCAAAGTCGAGGAAGTCCCGGTGAAAACCGCCGACATCCCCAACGAGCAGTACTCGCCGACCCAGCCGCGCTCGGTGGGCATGCCGCAGATCGGCGCGCAGACCCTGACCGAGGCCGACATGTGGGGCGCCACCCCGTATGACCAGTTGCTGTGCCGCATCGACTTCAAGAAGATGCGCTACGACGGCCTGTACACCGCGCCGGGCACCGACCTGTCGCTGAGCTTCCCGGGCTCCCTGGGCGGGATGAACTGGGGCAGCCTGTCGACCGACCCGGTCAACGGCATGATCTTCGTCAACGACATGCGCCTGGGCCTGTGGATCCAGATGATCCCGTCGGCCAACAAGGGCCAGGCGGCTGGCGGCGGTGAAGCGCTGAACACCGGCATGGGCGCGGTACCGCTGAAAGGCACGCCGTATGCGGTGAACAAGAACCGCTTCCTGTCGGTCGCCGGCATTCCGTGCCAGGCGCCGCCCTACGGCACCCTGACCGCCATCGACATGAAGACCCGGCAGATCGCCTGGCAGGTTCCGGTCGGCACCGTGGAAGACACCGGCCCGCTGGGTATCCGCATGCACCTGCCACTGCCGATCGGCCTGCCAACCCTCGGCGGCACCCTGTCGACCCAAGGTGGCCTGGTGTTCATCGCCGGCACCCAGGACTTCTACCTGCGCGCCTTCGATAGCGGCAACGGCCAGGAAATCTGGAAAGCCCGCCTGCCGGTCGGCAGCCAGGGTGGCCCGATGACCTACGTTTCGCCGAAGACCGGCAAGCAGTACGTGGTCATCACCGCTGGCGGCGCCCGCCAGTCCACCGACCGCGGCGACTACGTGATCGCCTACGCCCTGCCTTGACCCCTCCAGCGCCCGCCCTTGTGGCGGGCGCTCGTTTTACCCTGGAATGACCCGAATGTTTGCTTCCCCGCGTTACCTTCCCGCCGCGCTGCTCGGCGCGTGCCTGATTCCTTCCCTCGCCGCTGCCGACAGCACCCTCACCGGTGACTGGGGCGGTCTGCGCAACCAGATGGACGCCGACGGCATCCGCTTCACCGGCGACTACAGCGGCGAGACCGTGTACAACGCCCACGGCGGCCTCAAGCGCTCGGCGCGCTACTCGCAGAACCTCAAGCTCGGCGTGCGCTTCGACCTGGACAAGCTGCTCCAGGCCGAGAATGCCGGGGTGATCCAGTTGACCATCAACGACCGTCGCGGCAACGACGGCTCCGGCGACCTGGTCGGCAACCGCCTGCCCCTGCAGGAAAACTACGGCGGTCTGTACACCCGTCTCACCGAACTGAGCTACGAGCGCACGCTGTTCACCCCGGACCTGGACGTAAAGCTCGGCTACATGGCCATGGGCAACGACCTCGGCGGGCTCGACAGCGGCATCCTGTGCAACTTCATGAACGCCGGTTTCTGCGGTCATCCGCTGAACATGTCCGGCGGTAGCGGCTGGACCAACTACCCCAACGCCCGCCTCGGTGTGCGGGTGAAATACAGCTTCGACCCGGCCTGGCAACTGCGTGTCGCCGCCTTTGCCGTCGACCCGGACAGCAATGGCAACTCCAGCCGCGCCTGGAACATCACGCCCAAGCACAAGACCGGCACCGTGGTCCCGGTTGAGCTGGTGTACAAGAAGCTCGACGGCCTGCCGGGCGAATACAAGGTCGGCTGGTACTACGACAGTTCCGATGCCAAGCGTATCGGCAGTGACGAGGAAGTCGCCGGGCGTGGCGGGCACTATGTGCTGCTGGACCAGGCCGTATGGCAGGCCGCCGACCTCCACGGCCAGACCCTACATGTGTTCGGCCAGGCGGCTGCGGCCAGCTCGGCAGCGTCGCCGTTCAGCAAGTGGTACAGCACCGGCGTGGTGCTCAAGCAGCCGTTCGCCAGCCGCCCCAACGACACCGTCGCCCTCGGCTTCGGCCGCGCCGTACCAAACCCGCGCAGCCGCGAAGTGCAGGAGCAGACGGCGCTGGCCAATGGCGAGGACTTCCCGAGCCTGGGCAATGCCGAGCGCTTGATCGAACTGAGCTATGGCTACCAGGCCACACCGTGGCTGATGTTGCGGCCGGATGTGCAGTACGTGATGGAGCCGGGGGCGTTTTCCGGCAGTGATATCGACAATGCGCTGGTGTTTGGCTTGCAGGTCAAGGCGACGCTCTGAGGGGGTGGCTGCGGGCCTCATCGCTGGCAATGCCAGCTCCCACAAATTCCTGTGTCGAACCTGAATCCTGCGGCCGACCCGGAGCCCTGTGGGAGTCGGCATTGCCGACGATGAGGCCATCAGCCTCGACATCGATCTTGCTGATCGGGGTGTTCTTGCCGGCCCCATCGCTGGCAAGCCAGCTCCCACAGATTCCTGTGTCGAACCTGAATCCTGCGGCCGACCCGGAACCCTGTGGGAGCCGGCGTTGCCGGCGATGAGGCCATC